>CAZZVZ010000166.1:0-7194 GCA_964657655.1 Gammaproteobacteria bacterium
TCGGCGCCGCCCTGGTGTGCGCGGCTGCAGCTCCGTTTGCCGCGCTGGCCGGTGGCCTGGATGATCTGCATCATTTCGTCTCGACCTTTCAAAGTGCGCGCGGCAGCTTCGTGCAGTCGGTCACGGCGCCATCGAAGAAGGTCACGCAAAGTTCGGGTGACTTCGTGTTTGCGCGTCCGGGCAAGTTCCGCTGGACCTACCAGAAACCCTACAACCAGGTGCTGGTGGCCGACGGCAAGACGCTGACGGTGTATGACGCCGATCTCAACCAGGCCACGGTGCGAAAACTCGGTGATGCGCTGGGTGCCACCCCGGCCGCCATCTTGTTCGGTGACAATCGACTCGAGAACAATTTCGATCTCAAGGAACTGCCAGCAGTCGATGGCCTCGACTGGGTCGAGGCAACGCCCAAGAGTCATGACACCACCTTCTCGTCGATCGACATCGGATTTCGTTCCGGTCAGCTTGCAGCCATGAAGATCGCCGACGCGCTTGGTCAGACCACCCGACTTGAGTTCAGTGATGTGGTCAGCAATGCGGCTGTGGCGGCCGACACCTTTCATTTCGTGCCTCCCAAGGGCGCGGACATCCTGAACAACTAGAGGCTGCAGCAGGCAGGCACAGGCCCGACGCCCGAGTTTGCAGCCGGTGAGCATCGATGGATGACCTGTTTCACAGTGAACCCAAAGCGCCTCTCGCCGAGCTGTTGCGGCCGCGCTCGCTCGATGAAGTGATCGGGCAGCGCCAGCTGCTCGGACCCGGCAAGCCGCTGTCCGTGGCTTTCTTGTCGAAGCAGGCCCACTCCATGATCCTGTGGGGGCCGCCCGGGGTCGGCAAGACCACCATCGCACGCCTCACGGCTGATGCCTTCGGTGCCGAATTCATTGCCCTGTCGGCGGTGTTTGCCGGCGTCAAGGACATCCGCCAGTCAATGGAGCAGGCGCGACTCACGCTCGAGCAGCACCAGCGCGCCACCATCTTGTTCGTCGATGAAATTCACCGCTTCAACAAGTCGCAGCAGGACGCGCTGTTACCGTTTGTCGAATCGGGTCTGGTGACATTCATCGGCGCGACCACCGAGAATCCGTCCTTCGAAGTCAATTCCGCCTTGCTGTCGCGCGCCCAGGTCTACGTGCTGACGTCGCTCGACGAGAGCGAGATGCGTCAGCTGATCGAGCGTGCTCAGCGGCTTGCATTGCCTGGCATGAGCATCGAGGACGGCGCCATCGAGGCCTTCATCGGCTACGCCGACGGCGATGCGCGCCGGCTCCTGAACCTGCTCGAGCAGGCCCAGGTTGCAGCCACGACACTGGGCGTGACCAGCCTCGACGAAGCTTTCGTCAGGCAGACCCTGAGCTCCAGCCTGCGCCGCTTCGACAAGGGCGGAGACAACTTCTACGACCAGATCTCCGCGCTGCACAAGTCGGTGCGCGGCTCGCATCCTGATGCGGCGCTTTACTGGTTCACACGCATGCTCGACGGTGGTGCCGATCCGCGTTACCTGGCGCGCCGCATCGTGCGCATGGCCTGGGAAGACATTGGTCTGGCCGACCCGCGCGCCATGCAGCTGGTCAACGACGCGGCCGAGACCTACGAACGGCTCGGCTCACCAGAAGGCGAACTGGCGCTCGGGCAGGCGGTGATCTATCTGGCCATGGCGGCCAAGAGCAATGCCGGTTACAACGCTTTCAACGCCGCCGCAGCCTTTGTCAAACAGGATTCGTCGCGCGAGGTGCCGCATCATCTGCGCAATGCGCCAACCAAACTGATGAAGTCGCTTGGCCACGGCAAGGATTACCGCTATGCGCATGACGAAAGCGACGCCTACGCTGCGGGTGAACACTATCTGCCAGACGGTATGCAAGAGCCTGGCTGGTACCAGCCGGTCGAGCGTGGCCTCGAGGCGCGCATCAAGGAGAAGCTCGAACAGCTGCGTGAACTCGACCGCAAGGCGGCCGAAGACGGCGCAGATTCCTCGAAGGATTAACTGCGCGACTTGAGCGGTGGCACGCCGCTGTCGACGTAGCGTCGCTCGCCACTGTTGCGGTCGAAATAGACGTCGACGATATTGCCGCTCTCGGGATCCGCGAATCTTTCTCCGGTCGCCTCAAAATGGGCGGGCGCGGTGCGCTTGAGCCGGGCGTAGCGCCAGCGCTCGAACACCAGACCGAGCAGCACCACCACTGGCGTGACAATGCCAGGCCAGATCACGGGCGAGCCGAGCAAGGCTGCACTCAGGGTTGCGAGCAGCAGCAAAACAGCGATGACGATGCACCAAAGGCGCAGCATGTCATTCGACCTTGTCGAGCACGACCGCTGTGCCGTAAGCCACGATCTCACTCATGGTCTGGCCGATTTCAGACGAATCGAAGCGCATCATGACGATGGCATTGGCGTTCATCACGGTGGCGTTCTTGACCATCCGGTCGATCGCATGACGGCGCGCCTCCTCGAGCATCTGGGTGTATTCGAGAATCTCGCCTCCGGCCAGCGAACGCAGCCCGGCCATCAGGTTGCCGCCCAGCCCGCGACTGCGTACCACCACGCCAAACACCTGGCCGCGCACTTCGCGGCAGCGATATCCGGGTACATTTTCGGTCGTCACGATCAGCACCATCACTCCCCAGTTGCCATGTTCTTCGAATATAGCGCTTCGCCGTTGCAGAGCAAAGCCGGCAGTGCCGTTTGGCCGGCTTGCGTTGAGGTGACTCCACGAGGCAAAATTGAGCCCATGCAAGCAATCACGTGGTTTATTCCGGTCACATCGCGCACCTTCAGCGCATCCAGTCGATCCCCGCTCGGGATCGCTGGTGCCGTTCGCTCCTGACGATCCCGAGACGACGTTTCCTGCGGACGCGCCAAGCCGTCCGTCGCCTGCCGATCAGATAGAGGAGTTCCATGCTCGATATTCAATTGCTCCGCAAAGACCTGGAGCGCACCGCCGCGCGACTGGCAACGCGCGGCTTCGTGTTTCCCGCTGATCTCTACCGGGAACTGGAAACCAGACGCAAGACGGCCCAGACTGCCAAGGAAGAACTGCAGGCGCGCCGCAACCTGCTCGCCAAGCAGATTGGTGCTGCCAAGGGCAAAGGTGAAGACGCCAGTGCCTTGCTGGAAGAGTCGGCACAGCCGCCGCTGCGCCTCAAGCAGCTCGAAGCAGATGACAGCGATGTGCAGCAGCAGTTGAATACGTTGCTGGCGGGTGTGCCCAATCTGCCGCACGAGAGCGTCCCGGTCGGACCCGACGAAGGCGGCAATGTCGAGCTTGCTCGCTGGGGCCAGGCACCCGAGTTCGACTTCGAGGTTGCCGATCACGTCGATGTTGGAACGCCGCTCGGTCTTGACTTCGAGACCGGCACCAAGCTCTCGGGTGCGCGCTTTACCATGATGCGCGCCGGCATCGCGCAGCTGCATCGCGCCATCGCCCAGTTCATGCTTGACGTGCACGTCACGGAACACGGCTACACCGAGTGCTATACGCCTTACATCGTCAACGCTGCGACGCTGTTTGGGACCGGACAGCTGCCAAAGTTCGAAGCCGACCTGTTCGCTGTGAAAAAGGGTGGCCAAGAAGGTGAGGAGGAGGCTCTTTATCTGATCCCGACCTCCGAAGTCAGCCTGACCAACAGCGTGCGTGGCGATATTCTCGAGCAGGCCGCATTGCCTGTTCGCCTGACCGCACACACGCCGTGCTTTCGCTCGGAAGCGGGCAGCCACGGCCGTGATACGCGCGGCATGATCCGCCAGCACCAGTTCGACAAGGTCGAGATGGTGCAGATCACGACGCCTGAACAATCCTACGCCGCGCTCGAGGAGATGCGCATTCACGCCGAGACGATTCTGCAGCGGCTGGAACTGCCGTATCGCGTGATGGCGCTTTGCACCGGCGACATGGGCTTTACGGCGGCCAAGACCTATGACCTTGAGGTCTGGCTGCCGTCGCAGAATTGCTACCGCGAGATTTCTTCGCTGTCGAATTGCGAGGCCTTCCAGGCGCGCCGCATGCAGACCCGCTACCGCAAGGATGACGGCAAGCTGGAACTGGCCCACACCCTCAATGGTTCGGGGCTGGCGGTCGGACGCACTCTGGTTGCGATCCTCGAGAATTATCAGACGGCCGATGGCTCGGTCAATGTGCCCAAGGTGCTGGTGCCCTACATGCGCGGCGTGAA
Organism: Gammaproteobacteria bacterium; assembly: GCA_964657655.1. GTDB lineage: Bacteria > Pseudomonadota > Gammaproteobacteria > Burkholderiales > Burkholderiaceae_D > CAJCIC01. Next base: position 4,173 of record CAZZVZ010000166.1, read on the forward strand.
ACGCCTGGAGCGCCGCTCGCCGATTGCTGGCTAGCGGTAGAGTTGCGCCGAATTGTCGCGCGAGCGGCCCCACGGCCACATGCGCTGGAACTCGGGCTGACGGTCGAAGAACTGGTGTTTCAGGGCGCCCAGCAGATGCAGCGCGACCAGCACGTAAAGCGCGTAGCCGAACCAGGTGTGCCACGAGCCAAACGAGGTATGCAATCCTTCGCGAGTCACCGGGTCGAGATGTTCGATGGCAGCGATGCGCGGCCATTCGAACAGGCCGTACAGGTACATCGGGTGGGTCGAGGCGTCCTTCCAGGCCGAATCATGCATCCAGCCTGACAGCGGCAGCGCGAACATCAGCAGGTACAGCAGCCAGTGCACCAGATGCGCCAGCTTTTTCTCCCAGCCCGGATAAAACGAGGGGATCGGCGGCGGTCTGACCGCCATGCGCCACAGGATGCGCATCATGGCGAGTCCGAGCACGGTAATGCCAAATGACTTGTGCAGGTCGATCACGGTGCGCGCTGTCGTATCTGACAGCGAGTCGGCTGACAGCGCCAGCACCACGTTGGCCACGATCAGTATCGCGATCAGCCAGTGCAGCAGCATGGCGACGCGGGAATAGCGGTTCATCTGATAGCTGCGCGGCAACTTAGGGCTCTCCAGAAATGCGTAACGGATCGTTACCACGCGCACCGTGTCACAGCGCGCGTCAATGGCTGCAAGTATAGTAGCCCTTGCCAGTCGCACGAAGAAATCCGTGTTCGATGCGACTGCAACTGTGCATTTGCCGTTCGCTTCGGCTTGGCTGCCATGCGCTTCGGCCCCACTGATGAACTGATTCATGCTCACCCAACTCGAGGCTTTCGAGGCCTCGTCACCACGCTTTAGTCGGCACCGTACACCGCTTGCAAGTACTGCTGTCCACCTGGTGGTGCTGGCCGCCTGGCTGATGCTGTTCGCGTCGGCCTTCTTGCTGCACGGCGTGTGGGCCTGGTCGACCGGCATTGCCTACGTGCTGTACGACACCCTGTTGCTGCTCTTCACGCTGTGGCAGAGCCTGGCGCTGTTTCGCGCGCGTGTGGTTCCATCCGGCACGCGCCAGGCGACCTCGCTGGGAGTGATCGTGGCTGCCCACAACGAAGCCAGTGTGCTCAAGGTCACCATCGATGGGCTGCTGGCTCAGGCCGACGCGCCTGCTGTGGTGCTGCTCGCCGATGACGGCTCCGACGACGACTCGGCCAAGGTGATGCTGAAGAGTTACGCGCTCGATGCGCCAGCGCTGGGCGAGGCCACCGAAGTCATGCATCGGGGTTCGCGACTGGTGTGGCTCAGGGTGCCGCGCGGCGGCAAGGCGCAGGCGCTCAATGCCGCGCTGGAGCTGATTGCCACCGATGTGGTGGTGACGGTCGATGCGGACACGCTGCTCAGTCCCAAGGCGCTTGGCGCCATGCGACGCGCCTTTGCCGAAGACCCGCAACTGGTCGCGGCGACCGGCGTGCTGGCGCCCCTTTGTCCGCGCAACATGAGCGGTCGTATGTTCCAGTGGTTCCAGACTTACGAATACATCCGCAATTTCCTGTCGCGCTACGCCTGGATGAAATGCAACAGCCTGCTGCTGATCTCGGGTGCCTTTGCCGGCTTTCGGCGCAGCGCCCTTCTTGAAGTGGGCGGCTTTGATACCGATTGCCTGGTCGAGGACTATGAGCTGATTCACCGTCTGCGCCGCTTCGGCGTGTTGCACCAGCGCGACTGGCGCACCAGCGTGATCGGCGATGCCTTCGCCTATACCGATGCGCCGGCCTCAGTCGGTGCCTTCTTGCGTCAGCGCCGGCGCTGGTTCGGGGGTTTCCTGCAGACCCAGTACTGGTATCGCGAGATGGTCGGCGACGCGCGCTACGGCTGGCTCGGCACCCTGATGCTACCGGTCAAGGCGATCGACACCATGCAGCCGATCTTCGGGCTGTCGGCGCTGTTTTTGCTGTTCTACTTTCTGCTCGAGGGCCACTACGCCGCGCTGATTCCAGCAGGCGGCATCATCATCGCCAAGATCGTGGTTGACCTGGCCTACCATAGCTATACGGTGGTGGCCTACCGGCGCTGGGTCGGTCCCGGCACGCGCGGCAATGTGCTGGTGGCGCTGTGCGCGGCGATCGCCGAGCCATTCACCTTCCAGGTGTTGCGCCATCTCGGGGCAACCCTCGGCTGGGTGGTGTTTCTGCGCGGTGCCAATAGCTGGGGCAAACAGCAGCGCGGCGGCCTCGCCGCGCGCCGGCCTTCCTAGGTGTTGCGTCCAGCCCAGACCAGGGCCCTGGCTTCATGGTGCTTGATGAACGCATCCTTGCCGTCCATATAGCGTTCAAGATCACCGCCGTACAGGCGCGCCAGATGCAGTTTCAGCTGGCCGTATTCAGCCACCACATGCGGGTGGCAGAGCAGATAGTCGCGAAACGCCCTGTGACGGATCAGGTGAGCATCGCCGCTCGCGAAACAGTGCAGGTTGTGGCTGCGTGGTGACTCGCCGAGCGTGAAGTAGCGCCGCCCGGCAATACCGAATTCGCCGCGTGCCTGGTAGCCAAGCGCCTCGATCCGCGCAGATTGCCTATCGAGCGCCGCGAGGCTGGTCACTTCCATCAGCATGTCGATGATCGGCTTGGCGAAAAGCCCCCTGACCGAGGTGCTGCCGATATGATCGAGTCGCACCAGCAGCGCGGCACAGACCGGACCGAGGCGCGCTGCTTCGATGCGGTACTGGTGCGGCCACTTTGGGCTGTAGGCAAGCACTTCAACGCTGCGCAGGGTCATTGGTCGACGGCAAAATGCTCGGGCAGGCGAGGGACTGCGCAGAGAAAGTGAAATGTGCACTTTTCCGTTCCAAATGAATTGGATAGCCGTTAAAGTGCCTGCACCGGCGCGGTCGGGTAGGTCAAGCCACACTGACCAAAGCGCCATTTCACCAGGGAGGTGATTGTGAATCTAGTAGATCGCGCCAAGAACATCATTCTAACGCCAGCCACCGAGTGGCTCGTGATCG
>CAZZVZ010000167.1:0-7159 GCA_964657655.1 Gammaproteobacteria bacterium
AAACCAGGAAAGCAAAACGACCTCGCCACTTCAGGCAGCCCGAAGGCTAAAGACAGATTTTACCCGGCGCGTGCGCTGTCGCTGACCGACGATAGGATGCAGTTCCGAGCGATAGAGATCGAGATTGACGACCCGGGATCAAGAACGAAACAGCAGGCTCTGGCTGCAAGACGGTCAGCTGAGCACCGCGCCGGGACTTTCCCAGTACACCTCGATGTGATAACCGTCGGGGTCGGCGCAGCGAAACGCGGCCAGTTCCTCGTCCTGAAACAGCCGCTTGGCGATCGGCATCGATGCGTCGAGCATGCGCTGATAGAGTTCCACCACTTCAGCAGCGCTTGCGACCTTGAAGCCGAAGTGGAACCAGCCAGGCATGCGATCCGGCGCGTCGTCATCCATCAAGGCCAGCTCGAAGCCCGCGCCATCGCTCATGAAGGTGAGCGGCCCGCCGCGACGGTCGACCTGCATGCCGAACCATTCGCTGTAGAACTGCTCCGCCAGTGCGCGATCGCGTGTGTGAACATGCAAGTGGGCGAGCTTCATGGCGATCAACCTTGTCTGGTGCAATCAGTAAGAGAGTTGCTGCATGATATGCACGCATCAGGCCGAGCGTCTAGCCACCTGCAAGGTCTCGCATCCTCAGAACAACACCGCCGGCATGTGGCGATCCGCACGGTGTTGTGTAAGGCGCGAAAGTTGCGCTGTTTGCAACAGATCGAGGTATCTGCTGTGTGGTTGTGGCGCAAAACGGACCTCTGGTCCGGTGCCAGTCGCATAATCCGTCGCCCGCATGTCTTTTTTGTGCTCAATTGTTCAAATGCTCAGGATCAACGACAGCGTCTTCCTCGCCGATGAGGAAATCGAGATGACGGCGATCCGCGCTCAAGGCGCGGGTGGCCAGAACGTGAACAAGGTATCGAGCGCGGTGCACCTGCGTTTCAATATCTTGAGCTCGTCGCTGCCTGACGCCTACAAGGAGCGCCTGCTCACCCTGTCCGACCAGCGCATCACGCGCGACGGCGTGGTGGTGATCAAGGCACAGACGTTTCGCAGCCAGGAGAAGAATCGCGCGGTCGCGCTTGAGCGACTGGCGGAGCTGCTGCGCCAAGCTGGCTTGGTGCCAATACCACGGCGCGCCACCAAGCCGACCCGCGCCTCGCAGGTCAGGCGCGTGGAAAGCAAAAAGCAGCGCAGCGACGTCAAGACCACGCGTTCGCGTGTAACCGACCTGTCCTGATCCTTGTCGGCCCGCAGCACACCGCGTGCGCTGGTGGCAATCTTCTATCATTGGCTTTTCGCTAGGCCCTTATGATTCCTCAAATCGTGCTGAAGCCCGGCAAGGAACGCTCTTTGTTGCGCGGCCATCCGTGGGTCTTCTCGGGCGCTGTGGCGCATGCGCCGAGTGATCTTGCAAGCGGCGCCACGACACTGGTGTGCCGCTCTGATGGTCGGGCCCTGGCGGTGGCCGCTTACAGCCCCAGGTCACAGATCCGGGCGCGCATCTACAGCTTCGACATCGCCACGCGTATCGACGCTGCCTTCTTCAGGCAGCGTCTCGCCGCGGCCCTTGCGCGTCGTGCAAGACTGTTACCCGGCAGTCGGTCGTATCGCTGGATCCACGGTGAGGCCGACGGTTTGCCCGGCCTGATCGTCGATCGTTACGGCGATGTCGTGGTCGCACAGTTTCTCTCGAGTGGCGCGGAGTTTCACAAGGACACGATTGCCTCGGCGCTGATCGAGCTGGCCGAGGCCAAGGTGCTGTACCAGCGCTCCGATACGGACACGCGTGAACTGGAAGGACTGCCGTCCGTGACCGGCGAGATGCATGGCTCGCTGCCGGACGAGCCGCTGATCATCGTGGAACACGGGCTGCGCTACGCGGTCGATGTGCGATCGGGCCACAAGACGGGCTTCTACCTGGATCAGCACGACAACCGGCAGCGCGTCGGCCAGATGGCAGGCCAGCGCGTGCTCAACTGCTTTTGCTACAGCGGCGGATTTTCGCTCGCTGCGCGCCGCGCCGGGGCGCGCGAGATCCTCTCGATCGATGCCTCGGCCGACGCGCTGGCGCTGGCCGCCATCAACTGGCAGCTCAACGGCTTTGATGACGCGGGCGTCACCTGGAAACAGGCCGACGTGTTCGCTGCGCTGCGCGAACTGCGCGATGCGGGGCGGCAGTTCGATACCATCGTGCTCGATCCGCCCAAGTTCGCGCCCACCGCAGGCCATGTCGAGAAGGCTGCGCGTGCCTACAAGGACATCAATCTTCTGGCGCTGAAACTTCTGGCCCCGGGTGGACGCCTCTACACCTTTTCATGTTCGGGCGGTGTGCCACTCGAACTGTTTCAAAAGATCGTCGCGGGGGCCGCCGCCGATGCGCGCGCCGAGGTGATGCTCGAAGAGCGGCTTGCAGCGAGTGTCGACCATCCCGTTTCGCTGGCGTTTCCCGAAGGTGAATACCTCAAGGGCCTAGTGCTGAGCCGCGTCTGATGCGCGCCTGATGCGCGCGACCGGCGCTTCACGGACCGCGCTGCGCTAGCGCAGGCTGCCCGAGAGAAACTGACGCAGGCGCTCGGAAGCGGGCGCTGCGAACAAGGCCTTGGGCTCGCCCTGCTCGAGCACCTCGCCCTGGTTGAGGAACAACACCTGGCTGGCAACATCGCGTGCGAAATTCATTTCGTGCGTCACGATCACCATGGTCCTGCCTTCGTTTGCGAGTGCGCGCATCACCTGCAGCACTTCACCGACGCGTTCTGGATCGAGCGCCGAAGTCGGCTCGTCAAACAGCAGGACTTCGGGCTCCATGGCAAGAGCGCGTGCAATCGCGACCCGCTGCTGCTGGCCACCGGACAGCTGCGCCGGGTAGCGCGCACGGAAATCGGCCATGCCGACCTTTTCGAGGTAGCGTTCGGCGCGCTCCTGTGCGGCCGTAACGGGCAGACGCAGAACGTGGCGCGGCGCTGCCGTGACGTTATCCAGCACGCTCAAGTGCGACCACAGGTTGAACTGCTGAAACACCATGGTCGCTCTGGCACGCAGGCGCGCCAGCTGGGCACTGTCCGCGGCCTTTAGCGTGCCATCGCGTTGCGGCTTGAGCTTGAGTTCTTCACCAGCGACAGCGATGCTGCCGGCGTTGGGACGCTCGAGCAGATTGATACAGCGCAAGAAGGTGCTCTTGCCGCTGCCAGAACTGCCGATCAGGGCGATCACGTCGCCGGCATGTGCGGTGAGCGACACGCCTTTGAGCACGGTGTGATCGCCAAAGCGTTTTTCAATGCCACGAACGTCGAGTTTCAGGGTCATGAAGGCAACGTCCGCTCAGGCGCCGAGCAGCGAGCCGGTGCGCAGCGCCTGAGCACCGGCAATGCGTGCGACCGACTGATGCGCGGCTGCCATGCGTTCGGCGCTGCGCGCGTACAGGCAACCCCTGACCGGGCTGGTGAGGGTGGTCAGACGGCCGGACATCACGTCGACCACATCGGCGATCGGTGTCCCGACTTCGACATCGGTGCCCACTGCGCAATGAAACACCACCACGCCGCCATGCGGCGCGGTGAGCGGTATCGACCCGGCCAGCGGTGTCGGCTCGCCGAGCAAAGGCGGCAGCGGCGGCGCTAGCCCCTCGATCAAACCCTGGTGCGTCAGATAGGCCATCAATTGACGCGCATCATCGAGCGCCTGCTGGTGGCTCACGTCACACTGGCCACGCAGTTCCACCGTGGCAGCAAAGGTCGCAAGTGGCAGCGCAGGTACGGCACCACCGCTTGCCACGCACTGGCGCGGCAGGCGCCACCAAAGGCCGGACAGCGCTTCATCGAACGCACCACCTGCCGCCGAGCCGCTGCCCTCCGCGAGCAGCGTGACTTTGGCCCCGAGATAGCGCGCCAGCGGTTCCGCCGCGCGCCAGTAGGGTGTCTCGCTGTAGAGATGCACCACACCCTCGTTGTCGCAATGCAAGTCGAGCACGATGTCGCTGTCGAAGGCGAGCCTGACGAGCGTCAGGCGCAGTGAATCCAGTTCGGTCAGGGGCGAGAGGCGTTCGAGCGCGTCCCTCAGCCGAGTGCGGATCAGATCGCGGTTGGCGAGCGCGTCGGCGTTGAGTTCCTGGCTGATGTGCGGACCAAGCAGTGCCAGCAGATCCGGGTAATTGCGATTGAAATTCTCGGCCGAGTCGAGTTCGAAGCGCCCCATCGGCTGACGCTGAATGCGCTGCGACAGGCCGATCGGATTGGCCGCAGGCACCAGCACGATTTCACCTCTTATCCGGCCTTCTTGTTCTGCCGCATCAAGCAGTGCCGAGAGATGATGCAAAACCAGTACACCAGGAGGTTCATCGGCGTGCAGGCCGGCGTGCAGATAGGCTTTCTTGCCACTGCCCTTGTGGCCAAAGTGCAGGCTCACCAGTTCACGGCTGGTGCCTGGTGTATTGCAGAACAGGGGATGGGTGACGCGTTGCATGAGGAGCGCTTGAGAGTTGCCGGTCAGGGTTTGGCTGCGAACATCGGCTGCACAAAGCGGCGTTCAGCCAGGCGCAGCAGTCCAATCAGGGCGAAGGTCAGAATCAGGTAGATGACACCCGCGGTCAGGTAGGCCTCAAACGGCAGATAGTAGGTGGCGTAGATGCTGCCTGCAGCTGCCGTGATGTCGATCAGTGACGGTACCACGCTTGCCACCGAGGTGGCCTGCAGCATCAAGATGACTTCGTTGCCGTAGGCCGGAAGACTGCGGCGCAATGCCGAGGGCAGCACGATGAACATCAAGCGCTGGGCCGGTCGCATGCCAAGCGCTGCTGCTGCCTCGACCTCGCCTGCTGCAGTCGCGCGCAACGCACCAGCCAGAATCTCGATGGTGTAGGCCGTGGTGTTGATGCCAAATGCCAGCACGGTGCAAAACAGCGGGCCCTTGAACCAGGTCCAAGGCCAGATGTCGTTCCAGCGCGCCTGGATCCAGGGGAGCTGTGCCAAGCCGTAGTAGATGAGATAGACCTGCAGCAGCAAAGGTGTGCCGCGCAGGATGTAGGTGAACAGCCACACCGGGCGCGATACCCAGTTGTTATCGCTCGCGCGCAGGATCGACAGGGGCAGCGCGCACAGCGCGCCGATGGCAAGCGAGGAGATCAGCAGCTCGAACGTGATCAGGATGCCGTGCGCATAAAGCGCCAGGCTCTCCGCGGAAAAAATGATATCGAACTGCATCAGTTGCTCGCGCGCCGCACGCCACGCGAGAATCGGGTCTCGAGCATGCGCAGCACGATCAGGGAGACACTGGTGATGACGAGATACACCACGCCTGCCGTGATGAAGTAGACAAATGGCTCGCGGGTCGCGCCACTCGCCTGCTTGGCGCGATACATCATGTCGTTCAGGCCGATGATCGAGACCAGCGCAGTGGCTTTGAGAAGCACCAGCCAGGTGTTGGCGAAACCTGGTAGCGCAAAACGCACCATCTGCGGCGCGACGATGCTGGCCGTGACGCGCAGGCGCGACATGCCAAAGGCCAGGCCTGCCTCGGCCTGGCCTTGCGGGATCGACAGGATCGCGCCGCGGAAGGTCTCGGTCAGATAGGCGCCATAGATGAAACCGATGGTGATCATGCCAGCGCTGATCGGCTCCACATCGACGCTGGCATCAGATCCCATGGCGGCGAGCAGCTGGTTGATGCCCATCTGGCCGCCATAGAACACCAGCAGCATCAGCACCAGGTCGGGAATGCCGCGGACCACGCTCGAGTACAGTTGTGCGACCACGCGCAACGCGCGTGAAGCCGATAGCTTGGCGAGCGCGCCCAACAGGCCGAGCAGTGTGGCGAGCGCAAGCGAGCCGAGACCCACCACCAGCGTCAGGCCCGCGCCCGAGATGATATTGACGAGGTAGGGGTCGATCGCCATCGACTGATAGACCAGTTCAGAGGCTGGGTAAAGCTGGCCTACTTCGTGTCGCCGTAGACATCGAAGCTGAAGTACTTGTCGTTGATCTTCTTGTAGGTGCCGTTGTCGCGGATCGCTTTTAGCGCCACATTGAATTTGTCGCGCAGGTCCGCATCGTTCTTGCGGACTGCAATGCCTGCGCCGTAGCCGAAATACTTGGGGTCGCGCAGTTCCGGGCCGACCAGCGCGAAGCCGGCACCATCGGGCGTTTTCAGGAAGCCTTCTGATGCTTGTGCCTGATCCGACACCATGGCATCGAGGCGCTTGCTCTTGAGGTCAAGATAGACCTGCTCTTCGGTGTCGTATGAGACCACCTCGGCACCGGCCGGCGCCAGCACCTGCTTGGCATAGGTCTCCTGGATCGAGGCGCGCAGCACACCGACACGTTTGCCCTTCAGGCTGTCGGTGGTGCCGCTGATCGAGCCGGTTGGCGCCACCACGCGACCGGGCGTGCTGTAGTACTTGTCGGAGAACAGCACGGCTTTCTTGCGTTCGTCGGTGATCGACATCGACGAAATGATGGCGTCGAATTTGCGCGCATTAAGGCCTGGAATGATGCCGTCCCAGTTCGACTCGACGAAGCTGCACTGCGCCTTCATTTCGGCACACAATGCCTTGGCCACGTCAACGTCGAAGCCGGCAACCTGACCGTCTGCGGTCTTGTAGGTAAACGGCTTGTAGGTCGGATCGACGCCGATGCGAATGGAAGTCCAGTCACGCGCCTGCGCGGCCACACCAATCGACATGCAACACAGCAGTAAAGCGATCGAGCGGCAGATCTTGATCATGGCGGGCGGTTCTCGAAAAGAGGATGGACAAGGGCGCAGCAAATGCAAGTTCGGGGCCAATGGTACGCAGAGGCGAAACGCGACGCAATCAAGCTCGATGCTGTCAGCCGATCGTCAATGCCACCACACCGAGCACGATCAGCGCGGCTGCGATGAGGCGCGAGCGGCGCGCCTCTTCCTGGAAGATGCGCGCACCGAAGTAGGTCCCGACCATCATCGAAAGCTCGCGTGCCGGTGCGACGTGGCTGACAGGTGCGAGCGTCATGGCGTACAGCACCAGGATGTAGGCCATCGGGCCGAGCACGGCGACTCCTGCTGCGGCACGCCAGTACTGCCTGAGCTCGCGCGCCGCGCGCGGCCGGTCCAGGAGCGCGCGCGGACTCAGCACCAGCAGGCGAAACAGGTTGCCGGCGTAGTCGACCAGGGGCGGCGCGATCAATAGCAC
>CAZZVZ010000168.1:0-7144 GCA_964657655.1 Gammaproteobacteria bacterium
AAGTCAGCGCAGGCCAGGCCTTGCGCGACTATGCTTGTCTTGCGGACGTGATCGAACGCCTGCAAAAGACCAATCCGCGCCTGAGCGATACGCGCGCTCGATTTCTGGCCGAGAACTGGTCAGTCGAGGGTCGCGATGGCCGTTACGTGCTGCGCGCCGATCCGGCCCACAAGATTCCCAACCCGCAACCCTACGATGCGGACGCCATGACCGCGATCTGGGCCGAAATCAAGCTGCCGGTGTTGTGGGTGATGGCGCGCGAATCCGACTACGCCAAGAAAATGGATGCGCTTGCAGGTTATTCGGACCGGCTCGCTCGCATCGGCGATCTCGAGCGTATCTGGATCGATTCCGCCGGACACATGATGCATCACGATCAGCCCGATGTCCTGGCACGTCACATCGAGCGCTTCCTCGAGGCGCATGGCCAGGGCTACAGCGTTGCCTGAGCAGTTGTGCGGCAGCCCGCTGGTTGCTGCAACTGCAGCGTAAAATGATGGTCATGGACGTTCCCTCAATCACCACCAAACACCAAGCTGCTGACGCGACGTTGGATGGCACTTCAGATTCCGCCCTCGATGTCGGGCCGGATCCGCACGCCATCAACGCCGACCTGCATTGTCATTCAACCGTGTCAGATGGCACCCTGGAGCCGGCGGTGCTGGCGCAACGGGCCTTCGATAACGGGGTCGATGTCTGGGCGCTGACCGATCACGACGAAATCGGCGGCCAGGAAGCCGCAGCGAGCGCTGCCAGAAAACTCGGGCTGCGATATGTCGCGGGCGTTGAGATCTCGGTCACCTGGGCTGCCGAGACCCTGCATATCGTCGGCCTGCGACTCGACCCGACGTCAAGACCGCTGGTGGAAGGGCTGCAGCGCACACGCTCGGGGCGCTCGCGACGTGCCGAGCGGATCGGTGAAGAGCTGGCGGCAGTGGGCATCCCCGGTGCATTCGAAGGGGCGCTGCGCTACGCCGACAATCCTGATCTGATCAGTCGCACGCACTTCGCGCGCTTCCTCGTGGAAGGTGGCTACTGCAAGGATGTGCGCGAGGTGTTCTCGAAATATCTGGTGGCAGGCAAGCCCGGTTACATCGAGATGACCTGGGCCAGTCTTGCCGATGCAATCGGCTGGATCAAGGGCTCTGGTGGCGTGGCGGTGCTTGCGCATCCCGGACGCTATCGCCTGAACGAACTGGAAGCAGGCGCCATGGTCGAAGATTTCATTCGCCATGGTGGCGCGGCGGTCGAGGTCGTGACCGGCAGCCACACCACCAGCCAGTATCGCAAGTACGCGGCGCTTGCCAGCGAGTACGGACTGATGGCCTCGCGTGGTTCTGATTTCCACAGCGCTGACGAAAGTCACACCGATCTGGGCGCTCTGCCGCCCTTGCCGGACTCTGTCGTGCCGGTATGGCACGACTGGCGCTTCTAACAAAACCAACTGCGCCTTCGCATGCGCGGGGCGCACTGACACATGGCTGAGTACTACTTGATCCATTCGGTAAATCCACAGGCACGACTGGTTCGCCAGGCAGCGGCATTGCTGCGTGACGGTGCAGTCGGGGTGGTGCCGACAGATTCGCTCTATGCGCTGTGCTGCCGGCTCGACGATCGTGACGCAGTGGTGCGCATGCGCCGCATCCGCGCCATCGACGAAAAGCACCATCTGACGTTGCTGTGCCGTGACCTGTCGGAGATCGCCTCGTATGCCCAGATCGATAACAGCCAGTACCGGCTGCTGAAGAAGGTGACGCCTGGCCCCTACACCTTCATCCTCGAGGCGACGCGCGAGGTACCCAAGCGTGTGTCGCATCCGAGCAGAAAGACGATCGGTTTGCGTGTTCCGGAGAATGCCGTGGCGCAGGCGCTCCTGACCGAGCTCAACGAACCGCTGCTGGCCACCACCTTGATTCTGCCCGGCGAGATCGAGGCCTTGAACGGCGGCTGGGAGATGCGCGATCGGCTCGAAAACGAGGTCGACGTGATCATCGATGGTGGTGCCTGCGGCGTTCAGCCGACCACCGTGATCGACCTGACCGGGGCTGAACCGGTGCTCATCAGGCGCGGTCGCGGCTCGCTTGCGCCCTTCGAATTCGAAGCGGGAGTCAACTCCGGCTCATAGGGGCGCTGTTACAATCGCCGCCCATGGACCAACTGATCCAGACCATCACGGTCTATCTGCTGCCGGTGATTTTCGCCATCACCCTGCACGAGGCGGCACACGGTTACGTGGCCCGCCAGCTGGGCGACCCCACTGCAGGCCTGCTCGGCCGGATCAGTCTTAATCCGTTGCGCCACATCGACCCGATCGGAACCGTGGTGGTGCCCATGGTGGTGCTGTTCGGCTCGATGTTCACAGGCTCGGGTGCACTGATGTTCGGCTGGGCCAAGCCGGTGCCTGTCAATTTTGCCAATCTTCGCGATCCCAAGCGCGACATGATGTGGGTCGCCCTGGCAGGCCCGGCCTCGAATCTGGCCATGGCCCTGGGCTGGGCTCTGCTGGCGCGCCTTTTGATCAGCAGCGGCTCGAGCGAGCCTTTTCCACTGAAAATGGCGGACGCTGGAATCAATGTCAATATCAGCTTCATGCTGATCAACCTGATTCCGATCCCGCCACTCGACGGCGGCCGCGTCGCCGTCTCGCTGCTGCCCGCATCGGTTGCCTGGCGCTACGCCAAGGTCGAGCGCTTTGGTTTTTTGCTGTTGATGTTACTGTTGATCGTGCATCCCTTTGGCAACGCCGGTCCGAGCGTTCTCGGCATCATCCTGACCCCGCTGTACAGCTTCTTTGGTAATCTCATCAGCACGACTTTCGCTCTTTCCTGACTCGTAATGTATCCAGATCGCGTTCTCTCGGGAATGCGCCCCACAGGCGCATTGCACATCGGCCACTATCACGGCGCCCTGAAGAACTGGGTGCGTCTGCAAAACGAATTCCCGTGCTTCTTCTTTGTGGCCGACTGGCACGCCCTGACCACGGTGTACGACGATCCAGACGTGATCGGCAACAGCGTGTGGGAGATGCTGATCGACTGGCTGGCCGCCGGTGTCGACCCCACCCAGTCGACGATCTTCATTCAGAGCCGGGTGCCTGAGCATGCCGAGCTGACGCTGCTGCTTGGCATGTCGACGCCGCTTGGCTGGCTCGAGCGCGTGCCAACCTACAAGGAACAGATCGAACGCATGTCGCAGAAGGATCTGCTGACCTACGGCTTTTTGGGCTATCCGCTGATGCAGGCGGCCGACATCCTGATCTATCGCGCCAGCATGGTGCCGGTTGGTGAAGACCAGATTCCGCATATCGAGATGACGCGCGAAATTGCACGCCGCTTCAATCATCTGTTCGGTCGCGAACCCGGCTTCGAAGATAAGGCGCGTGAAGCCACCAAGCGGCTCGGCTCGAAGCGCGCCAAGCTCTATGGCGAGCTTAGAACGCGCTATCAGGAGCAAGGCGATGACGATGCGCTCGAGCAGGCGCGCGCGCTTCTGGAAGACGCACAGAGCCTGTCGCTTGGCGATCGTGAACGGCTGTTCGGCTTCCTCGAAGGTTCACGCAAGATCATCCTGGTCGAGCCGCAGGCCAAACTCACCAAGGCCTCGCGTCTGCCTGGGCTTGATGGCCAGAAGATGAGCAAGAGCTACGGTAATGCGATTGCCATGCGTGAAGATCCGGCTGAAGTCACCAAGAAGGTTCGCAAGATGCCAACTGACCCGGCGCGTGTGAGACGCAGCGATCCGGGCAATCCGGAGCTGTGTCCGGTGTGGCAGCTGCACGAGGTGTACACCGACGAGAAAGTGCACGCCTGGGTGCAGCATGGCTGTCGCAGTGCATCGATTGGCTGCCTCGATTGCAAGCAGCCGGTGATCGATGCCATTCTGGCCGAGCAGCAGCCGATCCGCGAGCGCGCCCAGCAGTACCTCGATGATCCATCGCTGTTGCGCAATATCGTGGCCGATGGCTGTGACAAGGCCCGAAAGGCTGCCCAGGAAACCATGCGTGACGTGCGCGAGGCGATGGGGCTGGCCTACACCTGATGCAACTGCTGCAGGAGCCATCGCAGTGGCTGGTGCGTTTCGAGCCGCTCTTTAAACGTGGCGCGCGGGTGCTCGATGTGGCCGCCGGCCATGGCCGGCATAGCCGCTTTCTTGCTGCTCTCGGCCACCACGTCACCGCACTCGACCGTGATGCCGAGGCGCTGGCGCAGTGCGGCGCAGCGCAGACGCTGTGCTGCGACCTGGAGCACGACGATGCGCCGCTCGCCGGACAGCATTTTGATGCCGTGCTGGTCACCAATTACCTGCATCGTCCACTGTTTCGCGCGATCGCAGCCTGGCTTGGCGCCGACGGCGTGCTGATCTACGAAACCTTCGCCCTCGGCCAGGAAAGCTTCGGTCGACCGCAAAACCGTGACTTTTTGCTCGCTCCTGGCGAGCTTTTGCGCGCCTTTTCTCAATTCCAGGTGGTGGCCTATGAGCATGGCATCGATCGGCGCGGCGACACCCGCTGTGTCGAGCGTCTTTGCGCGGTGCGGCGTGAGCCGGCGCAAGAGTTGAGTGGTTTTACGGCGCACCAGCCGTAGCCGTCGCCTGGCGCTTGCCAAATCCGCTAGAATCCCGCTTTTGTCCAGTTTGCGGTTTATGATCCAAGGCAGCATCGTCGCCCTTGTCACTCCGATGCATCCAGACGGCAGTCTGGATTTCGACGGACTCAAGAAGCTGATCGACTGGCACATTGAACAGGGCACCGACGCCATCGTCGCAGTCGGCACCAGCGGCGAGTCGGCCACTGTCACTGTGACCGAGCACGTCGAGCTGCTGCGCGTCGCGGTCGATCATGCAGCAGGCCGAATTCCGATCATTGCGGGTTGCGGTGGCAACTCGACTGCCGAGGCAATCGAGCTGACGCGCGAGGCGTTGAGGGTCGGCGCGAATGCTGCACTGTCGGTCGTGCCGTACTACAACAAGCCAACGCAAGATGGGCTGTACGCGCATTTCAGGTCGATCGCCGAGTCGGTTGATCTGCCACTGATTCTCTACAACGTGCCAGCGCGCACGGTAGCGGATCTGAGCAACGAAACAGTGCTGAAGCTGGCACAGGTACCAGGCATCGTTGGCATCAAGGACGCCACGGCGGATATCGCCAGAGGCATGGCCCTGATTGCGGCGGCGCCCGAGCAGTTCGCGGTGTACAGCGGCGATGACGCGAGCGCTGTGGCACTGATGATGATGGGAGGGCAGGGCAACATTTCGGTGAGTGCCAACGTGGCACCCAAAGCCATGCGCGAACTGGCCGCAGCAGCGCTTGCCAAGGATGCGCACAAGGCGCGTATCTGGCACGAGAAGACGCTGCCGCTGCATCGCTGGTTGTTTGTGGAAGCCAATCCGATCCCGGCCAAGTGGGCCTTGCATCAGATGGGTCGTATTGAGAGTGGAATCCGATTGCCGCTGGTGCCGTTGTCGGCCCAGTACCATGAGCCGGTCAGAGCTGCACTGAAGCAGGCCGGCATTGCGTTTTGAATTCGAAACGGACAGTTTGAGAATGAAGAAATTAAGCGGAATGTCGCTCATCGTGTTGGCAGGCCTTGCAACCCTTGGCGGTTGCACTTCGGTTTCCGACATGTTTTCCGGTACCAAGATCGATTACCGGGCTGCCTCGGAGCAGCCACAACGCAATACCCTTGAAGTACCTCCCGACCTGAACACGCTGCCGCGCGATGATCGCTATAGCGTGCCGGGCACCGCCAACACCACCTTGTCGCAGTACAACCAGCAGCGCGCAGCCGATGCAGCCAACCCGAATCTCGCAGCGTCCGGACCGGTGGTGCTGCCTGCGCCCAAGGATGCGCACATCGAGCGCGCCGGTGGCCAGCGCTGGATTGTCGTCAACCGCTCGCCAGAAGATTTGTTTCCCATCCTGCGCGAGTTCTGGCAGGACAATGGCTTCCTGATCAAGATCGATTCGCCCGAGACCGGCATCCTTGAGACCGACTGGGAAGAAAATCACGCCAAGGTCCCGCTCGATTTCATCAGGCGTCAACTGGGCAAGGTACTCGACAGCGTCTACGATACCGGCGAGCGCGACAAATTCCGCACCCGTGTGGAACGCCGGCCCGAGGGCGGTACCGAGATCTACATCAGCCATCGCGGCATGGTCGAAGTTGTCACCAGCCAGCAGAACCAGACCACGGTGTGGACCACGCGTCCATCCGACCCGGAACTCGAGGCGGAATTCCTCAATCGCCTGCTGGTGCGTCTTGGCACTGATGAAGCGAGCGCCAAGCAGATGGCGCAGGCCGCCACACGTCCAGGGACCGATACCGCAACACCGCCCCCCGCAGGCGTGGTGCAGGCGCAGCAGTCGCGCTTCGTGGCAGGACCAGCGGGGTCCAGCTACGTCGAGCTGAAGGACCCGTTTGACCGTTCATGGCGCCGTGTCGGGCTGGCACTTGATCGCGTCAACTTCACGGTGGAAGATCGCGACCGTGCGCAAGGCATCTATTTCGTGCGCTATGTCGATCCCGACGAGGACACCAAGGACAACCGCGGACTGCTGAGCCGGGTGTTCAGCTCGGACGATCCGAAGAAGCAGGCTGTCCAGTACCGCGTGCAGGTCAAGACCCAGCCTGATGGCGCCACCACGCGTGTCATGGTGCTGACCAAGGATGGTGCACCAGAAATCGGTGATGCTGGAACCCGCATCCTGACGCTGCTCAACGATCAGCTGAAGTAGCCTTGATGCGGTTTGCCTCGCTAGGTAGCGGGAGCGAGGGTAACGGCCTGGTGGTCGAATCGAGCAGGGCGGGTGTGTGCACCCGCGTGCTGCTCGATTGCGGCTTCGCCCTGAAGGAAACCGAACGCCGTTTGCAACGGCTCGGCCTTTCTGCTGCCGACCTTGATGCCCTGGTGGTCACGCACGAGCACAGCGATCACATCAATGGCGTGTTCAAACTGGCGCGCCGTCACAATCTACCGGTCTACCTGACGCACGGCACCGCGCGCGCCAGCAACGACGCCGATGGCGTCACGCTGCGCTACTGCACGCCTGGCGTGACGTTTCACCTCAATGGTCTCGATATTCTTCCCTACGCCGTGCCGCACGATGCACGTGAGCCGGTGCAGTACGTATTCGCGCACGGCGAGC
>CAZZVZ010000169.1:0-7144 GCA_964657655.1 Gammaproteobacteria bacterium
GACCCCTGGCAGCACGGCAACGTCGGCGAAGTGGCCATCGAAAAATGGCAGGCTTGCCGCTACCTCGATCGCTAGCGTGGCACAGTCGCGCTCCCGCGTAAGAACCCGCGCGGGTGGCCGGCGTGCATCGAACAGGTCAAGCAGCAGACTCTGTTCGACCTTGCCCTGGGCGTTGCCGGGCAGGCCGTTGACATAGCGAAAGCGCCGCGGCAGTACACTGGTCTCGACCACTTCGGACAGTGCCTGGCGCAATCGGGCATTGAGCGCACGTCGACCCTGCCGATCCAGCAGTTCCCAGCCCGCCTGATTCGGCACTGCCACCACTGCAAGAGGGTGGTGGGTATCGGGCAGGCGCACCACGCGAACCTCGTCACACAGACCGGTGGCGAGCGCTGCACGTTCCATGGCAGTCAGAGAGACGCGTTTTTCTTCGATCTTCTCGATCCGGTCAGCCCGACCGAGCAGCAGGAAACCGGTTGCATCGAGTTGCACCAGATCTTCGGTGCTGAACCAGTCTTCGGTGTGCAGATGTTTCGAGCGCACCTGAAGCACGCCTTGTGGCGCGCGCACTTCGATGCCAGGCAGCGTGCGCCAGTAGAGCGTGTCGTCATGTTCGCGCTGCCGCCAGGCGACGCCACCGGTCTCCGAACTGCCGTAGATTTCCACAGGCGCCTGGCCGAGCAGTTCGCGGCAGTCGTGCAGCGCGTTATCGGGCAGCGGACCGCCCGAGGAGAACACCTGACGCAGCCTTGCCTGCGCCGCTGACCAGTCGATCGATGCGGGCAGGCGGCGCAACTGCGCCGGGCTTGCAATCAGGATGGCGGGCTGGTCTTGCGCCAGCGCGCGGGCGATATCCTCAGGGTAGCCGAGCTGCCTGGCGTTGAAGGTGGCCCCGCTGGCAAGCGGCAGCAGCACCCGAAACAGGAGGCCGTAGATGTGCTGATGCGAAACACTGCCAAGCACCAGCGCGCCGTCAAAGCGCGGCCCCCAGCAGGATGCAAGGGTCGCGACCTCGCAGAACATCTGACTCAGGCGCTTGACGCTTTCGCTCGGCTCGCCAGTCGAGCCCGAGGTGTACACCACCAGATGCTCCATGCTGGCGTCGAGCGGGCGATATTGATGGTCGGGCGAATCATCGACGACGGCGCCCGGTTGCAACGCATCAATTGCCGATGGCATGTCGCCTGCAAAGCCGTCGACCCGCTGCTGCAGCCGTTCCATGGTATGGGGCAGAAGATCAGCCGGAAGATAGACGCATTTGCCGGCGTGCCAGGCGCCAAACAGCGCCGCCGCAAAATCGAAGCTGTCCTGAAAGAAGAGTGCCCAGTGCAGGCCCGCCTGGGCAGAGAACGCGGCGCGCCATCTGCCGACTTCGCGCACGAAATCGAGATAGCTCAGTGTCACGCCGTCGCGCTGCGAGACAGGGTGGTGTGGCGCGCGCCCCGTGATCAGCAGTTGCTCGAGCGGCAGTGTGTCAGCCATGCTGCTGTGGCGCCCGGATACGCTGGCGCACCAGCCATTCTCCAGCCATCAGTGCTCCCATCAGCAGGTAGCTCAGTAATCCGTTGTAGAAGGTCCAGACCCGGGTGCTGGCAAACAATGCTGTGGCAAGTGCAATACTGCCATTGCAGATGAAGAATACGCACCACACTTCGGTCACCCGGCGCGTGTAGCGCACGCCGGCCGGCGGCAGATTGGGTTCGCGCAGCCGCGCCAGGCGCTCCACCATGCTGGGCGGGCGAAACAGACTCAGGCCAAACAGTGCCAGCAGCACACCGCTGACCAGCACTGGATAGAGCTTGAGCGGCAGCAGCTGGTTGCTGATGAAGCTGGCGCCGCCAAGGACCAGCGCCCCGCAGGCAGCACCAAGCCACAGCGCTTCGCGCGTGGCGATGGCGCGCAGGAGCGCCAAGGCGGCAAGCAGGAAGGCAAGGGTACGCGGCTCGAAGTGGCCCAGCCCGAAGTAGACCACGAAGGGATAGGCCAGAGTCAGGACAGCCAGCGCGATGCGCATCTTTTTTCTAGGCTTGTGCGGGATCGTTCAGGGAGTTGTAGAGCGCATCGACCACGTCTTGCAGCGTGCGCACCGACTTGAATGCGTCAGGCGGCAGGCGCTTTGGCACCACGGGTTTCAGTTTCACGAGCAGATCGACCGCGTCGATGCTGTCGATGTCGAGATCTTCGGCGAGGCGCGACTGCGGCATGATGGCGCTCGGCGCGATATCAAAGTTTTCCTGCAGGATGGCGCTCACGCGGTCGAAGATTTCCTGTTTAGTCATTGTGATTTTCATCCCCTGCTGCTGATTTCTGGCGCTACTTAGGATCTGCGTGTCTCGACCGATTAGATGGTTCGCTCTGCGGCGACGAATTCGGACAGCGCCTTGACGCTGGCGAAGTGTTTCCGGTTTTCCGCTGAATCGGCCGACATGGTAATGCCGTAAACCTTGCGCAGTGCCAGGCCAAGTTCCAGTGCGTCGATCGAATCAAGACCGAGACCTTCGCCGAACAAGGCGTTCTCGGACTCGATGTCGTCAGGCGCTACGTCCTCGAGGTTGAGTGTATCGATGATGAGCACCTTGAGTTCATGTTCAAGCGCCTGCATGAGGTCTGTTCTCCGCGGAAAAATAGGCCGTAAGGTAATCGGTGAGGCGGCGCGCTCCGGGTCCGGCGCGATCCGATGCAACCGACAGGAAGGGCGTTATTTTGATGTCGTCGCGCACTTCAATAACGAATTGTAGGTGTTCGGCGGCGACAGACCACCATGGTTGACCCTTGGCCATCGCGACCGGGCGGCAATCGATGGTCACCGGAGTGATGTCGTGGCCGCTGCGCACCGCGATATACGCGGCTCCCTTTTGCAGGCACGGCGCCCGGTTCGGGGCGGTTCTCGTGCCTTCGGGAAACATGATGAGATTATTGCCCGCGCTCAGAGAGGCGATACAGCCTTCGATCACCTCGACGCCAGAGGGGTGTGACACATAGCGCGTGGTGCGCATCGGGATGCGCATCAGTGGATTGCGCAGCAGCCCTGGCTTGACCACACAGTCAGCGTTGGGCACCAGCGCGATCAGGAACACCACGTCGATCAGGGTCGGGTGATTGGCCAGGATGAACAGGCCGGCACGAGCCAATTTTTCCCGACCGATGATGCGCCACCGGATCAGCCCGAGCATTTGGGCGATGGCGAGAAAGGCCTTGAACGAGCGATGAATGGTCAGGCGTGCCAGGCGTATCCGGCTGGCCTCGTCGCGTATTAGCACGTGCAGCAGCGGGAAATAGATGATGCCGAGCAGCAACGCGCCCGTGCCGAAAAGAGCGAACCCAAGAACTGTTGCCAGCAGCCGCCAGATCCTCAAGAAGGCCTCAAGCATGGCGGGACCATTGCCAGGAGCGATTGCCGACACAATGAATGTGACTGGCCTGATCCGATGTCAGAAAGCGCAGCGTTTTGAGATCGGCGCCCAGCTCGGGGTCATGGCAAGCGACCTCTTCCCTGCTGTGGTCGCACTCGGCGCCCGGCTTTTGCGCGGCGCTTCGAGCGATCAGGCTGATGCCGCCTGAGGTCGCTCGCACCAGGCGGCACGCCCAGGCGTGAGGAAACTGGTCATCTTGTTCGAAGTGCTGAAACGGTGCCGGCAGCGGTTCCTCGTAGTAGACCACCATGACCGCCGCCGCACCGTCGGCCAGCATGCCGATGGCTTCGCAAAAAGCGGCCTCAACCGTTTCAGGACCGCTCGCGATGGCAGTGTAGCTGCCTGGGTCCTGGCGAGCGATCGAAAACAGCGCGCCGATCGCGTTGTGCACTGACATGCTGAACGCGGTCGGTGACAGGGGCTCGCCAGCTGCCAATTGCGTCTGCAGGGAGAGCGAACGCTTGGAATCGCCCCAGCGCGAGGCAAACACCACCGGGCACGCGGCAGTGTCGCCGGCACTCCAGTAGGCCGTCTGCAAAGCCATACGGCCCAGCAGGTCGATGCGTCGCCTGGCCATGGGCGCGACCTCGGGCAGTGCGGGCATGCCCTCTGAGGTAATGGCGGTGGGTTGCTTGAACCACCTGAGCCAGTCTTCACGCTCCGAAAGGCCAGGCGCCCATGCCGCCCAGCGATCGACTGCAAACCGCAAACTCATGGCACTCGGCGGTGCATGCGGCCTGCGCGTGACGGGGTAGCGGACGTGGACGTTAGGGACATGGGGACCACGTAAGGCTGAGGTTCAAGCCTGTATTATTTCCGAATGCGCATGCTTTGCAAAATTCCCATCAAAAGGAAGCTTCCCAAAACCAATGTTTGTATCCAATCCCCGACGTTCGTCGATCCTTGCTGTTTGCCTTGCGCTCCTTTTGACATTTGGCGTACCAAAGCCCGGGTGCGCGGCCGCGCCTGAGGGCGAGCCGGTGCGGTTCCTGATCACCTTCGATGACGGCCCGAGTCTGTGGCACGACTCGCCCACCACACGCATCCTCGAGCAGCTCAGGGACAACCCAGTGGTGCCTGGCATCAAGGCCGTCTTCTTTGTCCAGACGGCAGCCCCCGCCCACGGGGGCAGTGACCAGGGCCGGGCACTGATGCGCCAGGAATGCGATGAGGGGCACATCCTGGCGCTCCACTCAGGCCTTGTTGCCGGTCACATTGCACATACCGAGCTCAAACCCGACGAGCTGGCCGACTCGCTGGAGCAGGGCCGCAACCAGTTGCTGGCGCAATGTCCGCGCGATCCGACCCTGGTGCGCCCCCCTGACTGGCTCTATAACGACGCCACGCTGGCCGCCTACAGCGCAGCTGGCATGCATATGCTGCTGAGCGACATGAGTGCCAACGACGGCAAAATCTACGGCTGGAACATCAGTCTCAGGCGGCGCAGTCACTTCCACATGGAACTCGAAACCGTGCGCCGTGCGCTGGATGCGGGCGAACTGCCGAGTCAGGATGGCGTGCATCCGGTGATGGTGGCGTTTCACGACATCAACACCTTCACGGCCGACCACATGACCGAGTACCTCAACATCCTGGTCGAGGAAGCCAGGGCGACTGGCGTGCCGCTTGCCGATCCGCCGTTTTATACCGATACCGACGCGTTGCTGCGTGCCGCCCGCAAGCGCGCCTCCCAGCTGCTCTATACGTGTGATGGAATCTCGCGCAGTGCGAGCTTCATGCAGGTGCTGTTTGGCAGCGACGAACAGCGTCATCGCGGCTGCATTCCCTAACCCTCAGTCACCCATGCTGCGCAGATAATTCTGGTCTTCGGCGGGAAGCGACAGCAGCCAGTCGGCCTCGCCGCCTGGCTCTGGCAGCAGGTGGCCATACTCGACCATCTGGAAATGCGGCAGCTCGTTCAGGTAGGCCCAGATCTGGCGCTGTTCGAGCTGCAGAGTCTTGGCGATCACCTCGACAATGCCGCGCAGCAGGCGCTTCTTCTGCTCGGGCGTGCGTCCGGCCCGGATGTGACCGTAGACAAACACACCCTTGGTCGTCACCGGCGCGCCGCCCATGAAATGATTTCCGGGCGCGGTCTCCTGAAAAATAACCTGTGCGAAGAAACCCTGAGCACCAGTCGCTGCGCTGTGAATGTGCGTGATGCTGCTGGCAATTTCTTCCTTGTCCCGGGCGCTGATACTTTGCGCCGGTGCGCATACGAAATAGGTTGGCATGCGGTCTCCTCATCCGTTCTGTTACCCGCATCTTGCACCCTCTATGAGACGTCCTGCCGAACACGGCCACTGCGGGTTTTCCCTTGTTTAGCCGACGGGCGCTGTTAAACCGGCCACGTCGCGACGCGCGGCGTTATCATCGCGCCAGCGCGCCAGCCTGACATGCGCGCCCGACCAGGGGCCTTCTTTGGCGCATGAGTCTCTGGCGATTCAGCCGATGGCACATTGGAGACAAGCAATGAAAAAATGGCAATGGGTGGCAGGGCTCACCGTCGTGTGCGGTGTGCAACTGGCAGGGACCGGGGTGGCGATCGCGCAGCAGTCGCCAGACGTGGTGCGAATTGGCTTCGTCACCGATCTGTCTGGCCTTTATGCCGACATCGATGGTCCTGCCGGCGTCGATGCCGTCAAGTGGGCGGTCGAGGATTTCGGCGGCACCGTGCTTGGCAAGAAGATCGAGGTGCTTTCTGCCGATCACCAGAACAAGCCCGACATCGCGGCCAACAAGGCGCGCGAGTGGTTCGACCAGGATCAGCTCAGCATGCTGGTCGGCGGCACCAATTCCGGCACCGCGCTCGCAATGGCAAAAGTGGCCGCCGACAAGAAGCGCGTCTTCTTCGCCGTCGGTGGCGGCACCTCGGTACTGACCAACGACCAGTGCTCGCCCTATACCATCCATTACGCCTACGACACCATCGCCCTGGCACGAGGCACCGGTGGCGCGGTCGTCAAGGCCGGTGGCAAGAGCTGGTACTTCCTGACCGCCGATTATGCGTTTGGCGCTGCCTTGCAGAACGACACCTCGGCGGTCGTGAAGGCAGACGGTGGTACTGTGGTGGGTGCAGTCAAGCACCCACTGAGCGCCAGTGACTTCTCGCCCTTCCTGATCCAGGCACAAGCGTCGGGCGCGCAGATCCTGGGGCTCGCCAACGCAGGCGGCGACACCATCAACGCGGTCAAGGCGGCCAACGAATTCGGTATCACCAAGACCATGAAGCTGGCCGGCCTGTTGATGTTCATCAATGACGTCAATTCGCTCGGCTTGCCGGCGACACAGGGCATGTATCTGACGGACAGCTGGTACTGGAACATGTCGCCCGAAGCACGCGCCTGGTCGAACCGATTCTTCGAGCGCTACAAGCGCATGCCGTCGTCGATCCAGGCAGCCGACTATTCGGCCACCACGCAGTATCTGATGGCGGTCAAGGCGGCCGGCACGCTCGACGCCGATAAGGTGATGGCCCAATTGCGCAAGACCACCATCCACGATATGTACACGGCGCACGGCACCATCCGTGCGGACGGCACCATGCTGCATGACATGTATCTGATGCAGGTCAAGAAGCCAGCCGAATCGAAGGAACCGTGGGATTACTACAACGTGGTTCAGACGCTCAAGGGTGACGAGGTGTTCAACACCAAAGCCGAAAGCACCTGCAAAGCCTGGAAATAGCGCAACGTCGAACGCGGCTCGGCAGGCTCTGCCGAGCGGCGTAG
>CAZZVZ010000170.1:0-7115 GCA_964657655.1 Gammaproteobacteria bacterium
GAGGTTGCCGACCGCAGACGAGATCAGCAGCAGGCCGGAATGAAATGCGGACAGGCCAAAGCCGATCTGGAACAACAGCGGGGCCAGGTAGGGTACCGATTCGGTGCCGATGCGTGTGGCACTTCCCCAAAGCGCCGCCGCCGAGAAGGTCTGACGCTTCAGGGAACTGGTCTGCAGCAGGGGGTGCGGTACACGCGCCATGTGATACAGCGCCGCAGCGCCGAGCATCAGGCCACTGATCATGCATCCTAACGCGAGCAGCACACTCGCATCCTGGTGACTCGCAAGCTCGGTGCCGTACATGATGGATGTCAGGGCCAGCCCGCTCAGCACGAAGCCGGCGGCATCGAGTGGGCGTTTTTCCTCGGAGCGCTGATTCGGCACCACCCAAAGAATTGCAGCGAACGCCAGAATTCCGAACGGCACATTGAGAAAGAAACTCCAGCGCCACGACGCGTAGGTGGTGATAAAACCGCCGGCGGTCGGGCCAATCACGGGCGCTACGATGCCGGGCCAGGTGATGGTGGACAGTGCCTGCATCAGCCGGCTCTTGTCGGTGTTTCGAACCACGATCATGCGACCGACCGGTACCATCAGGGCACCCCCCATGCCCTGCAGGACCCGGGCTGCGGTGAACCAGCCGATGCCGTTGGACAGGCCGCACAGTACCGAGGCGCAGGTAAAAATGACCAGCGCCAGGGCAAACACGGTGCGCGAACCGAACCGGTCGGCGATCCAGCCGCTGACCGGGATGAAAACCGCCAGGGTCAGCATGTAGGCGGTCATGCCAAGACTCACCTCGTTCGGCCCCACCGCGAAGCTGCGTGCCATCTGTGGCAAGGCGGTGGCGATGATGGTGGTGTCGAGATACTCCATGAAAAACGTCGCCGCCACGATAAACGGCAGGAGGTGAGTGCGTGAGCGTCTGGCGCTGTTTTGTTGGGTGACCATGATGACGGGCTTGCTACGCGAACGTGCCGGGACGAATGGCGTGCTGCGCGCTAGAATGAAGTTCGGGATTTCGGCCACATTGTCGCATCGGAACGCCATGCCACCTTTGAATCAGAGCACTCGGTCATCTGCTTTTGCCATGCTGCGGCGCCTGTTGAGTCTCGGGCTCGGCCTGATGGCCACGCTTGCCGCATCAGGCTGCAGCGATCTGACGGCAACGGGGAGCCAGCGCGGTGTTGAGCGCCTGTACGTTCTTTACTGCGGTGAGCTCAAGGTCCCCGACATCGCGCCCTGGACCAACGGCGATCACGCCGGCGAACCACGCACTTTCAGTGACAACTGCTACCTGATCAAACATGCAAACAGCTGGATGCTGTGGGATTCGGGACTGAGCGACGCGCTGCAGGACAAGACCGCCAATGGTCCGCGCGGAATGCAGATGACGCGCAGCGAGACGCTCATCGGCCAGCTGGCACAGCTCGGCCTGTCTCCAGATCAAATCACGGTGCTGGCATTTTCACATTCACATCAGGACCACATCGGCAACGCCAATCTGTTCACGCACGCGCGTGTGTTGGTGCAGAGCACGGAATATGCGGCCATGTTTGGTCCGACGCCGGAGAAGTTTGGCTTTGCGCCAGCCACCTACTCGAATCTGAAAGCCAACACGATCCAAGAGATCGATGGTGACTACGACGTGTTCGGTGATGGTTCGGTAACAATCCTGTCGACGCCTGGCCATACGCCGGGCCATCAATCGCTTCTGGTGCATCTGCCGCATACCGGAGCGGTGATCCTCAGTGGCGACGCGGCCCATTTTCGCGAGAACTTCGATCTGCGCAGGGTGCCCGGCTTCAATTACAACATCGAGCAGTCGAAACAGTCGATGGACAAACTCGCAGCCTTGATGCAAAAAGAACACGCGCAGCTGTGGATCAACCACGACGCCGAGCAGAGCGCCGGCCTCAAGCACGCCCCCGAGTACTACGATTAGTCGAGCAACTCAGCCACCACACGCTGGCTGCCCCCCGCGCCATCCTGATTGGGATAGGAACGCACCACGATGGTCTCGTCGTTGAAGTGCATGGCGACTGCCCGGTTGCTGTCGCTCGCCGGAATGGTGACCGTGACGCTTGCGACGCTTGGAATCGGCGTGACGATGGCAGGTGGTGTGCTGCCATCGATGTCGATATGGTCACGCCGGGTGTTGAAATAGCCCGAGATGCGCGTCAGCGTGACGAGGGAATCCGGAACTGGCTTGGCATCTTCTGGCTGCAGCGTCAGATTGAGCCAGTGCGTGGAGCGCAGCAGGGCACCGGGATAGATGTGCGTGGTGGCATAACCCTGGTGCGAGAGCACAAATTCATAGCGCGCTCTCGATTCAAGTGTCACGGGACCAAACGCGCCGCCCATGGCCACGCCCTGCACAAACACGGGCGGCCCGCGTCTTGCGGCTGTGACCGGATCGATCAGATAGATGACCAGCTTGGTTCCGGCGAGCGGCATGTTGGTCGCCTGTTTCTGGTCGATCGCATATATGTGCCCGCTAATCGTCGGATCGCGCTCCCAGACCACGTCCTTGGCCGGTGGGTCACCGGTCAGATACTGGTACATCGCCTTGAATGCAGCTGCTGAATAGACTGTTTCACGATGGTCGACGCCTGGCAGCACCAGATTTTTCGCACCGCGCAGTGCCGGACCGCTGGCATCGATGTTGGTCTGCGTGTCAGGTTGCCCGGGCGCACTGATAACGGGCTGAGCGTACTTGTCATAGCCGTCCGAGCGCAGCGTCAGAAGAGGCACGCCCGGGGTGACTTCCAGGCCTGCAGCACCCTGAGGCGCATTCAACGCAGTAAGCCATGGGCCGGCGCCGTTGTATTCGTTGGTCAGGCGACTGGTGCTTGAAATGAAGACGCCGTGGTTGGGCGTGCCACCCAGGATGGCGGCCGCCACCTTGCTGGCCTGGCCATCTTGGATGACGCGCCTGATGGGATAACCACCCCGCGAGTTGCCAATCAGGATGACCTGCCTGGCACCGGTTTTCTGCAGCACCTCGTCGATGCGGGCCGCGAGGAAATCACTGTACTCCTTGGCGCTCGAGCGGCCAGGCTGCGCGACGTCGTCGAGGTCGCGCGAGATCGGCGATGGCAGATCGAAGGCAAACAGCCGATCTGGCCGCCAGCCATTGGATTCGAAGCGCCAGGCAGTAGTAATGAATAGACTGCTGTTGTCGCTGTTGCCATGCACGAAGATGATGGGGTCTTGCTTGCTCACAGACGGCGAACTCGATTCCAGACTCGAGCAGGCAGCGAGCGCCAGGCAGGCAGTCAGTCGGGCGAGCCAACGCAAGTTCATGGCGGCCATGCAATCTCCTTGTAGACGTCTTCACCGCGCGCTGAATGGCGTGGCTCGCATCGATACGAGCAGCGCATCGAAGATTCGCATCCTGTGGCATTTTTCTTGCCACCTCGCGCTGGTTTCTTGAGGATTCAGCGCCAACGCCCATTTTAGTCGGCGCCGCGCATCGCGTCGAATGGCCGACCGGACCGTGGCTCGATTGGTGTGCCGAGGGGCCGGCGCCGAGGGGCACACATTGGCTGAAATACCACGATTGCGTAGCTCGGTGCTGTTGACCGCACTCGTTTTCGAGTAGCATTTCGCCGCATATTTGACAGGGGAAAGAATAGGATGATGACGCAGATGAGGTTCTTGCTTGTTGCCGCTGCGATCGCTCCGGCGATCAGCATGGCCGCGCCGCCCGACCAGGGCAACTACGTCTACGGCCAGTATGGTCAGTGGGACAGCGCCCGCCAGGCGGTCGTCGGAGTCCAGTCACCTTTTCCGATTCACTATGAAGGCGACAACTGGACCACCTTCTGGCAGGCCGAATTAGGCGAGTGGTGGACCAAGATGGACGGCAAGCACTACACCTCGTCGACCGAGATCGCGCTTGGCCCGGTAGGACGTTATTACCTCAACCAGAGCCGCAGCTTCTACGCGGAAGGTGTGGCCAACATTGGTTTTATCGGACCGCGCTACTGGCGTGATTCGGAACAAGAGGGCACTGCCTTTGACTTCGGCGGCGCGATGGCGCTCGGCTACCGCTTTGGCGCATCGTATGGCAACGAAATTTCGCTGCGCGCCGAACATTTCTCCAATGGTGGACTTCGCGATCCCAATCCAGGTCGCAACTTTTTCCAGATTCGCTACGCCGCGTCGTTCTAGCCTCCATGACCGCGAGGTTTTGTCGCGGTCGTGTTCGACCCTGAAAGATTGGCGCGCGCTCAGCTGCGCTGTCGGCGCGTGCTGCAGTGCCAGCTCAATGCCGTGCAGATGGCGAGCACCCCCACCTCAAGGCCAAACTGGCTCTCGCTCGCGATCGCCTGAGGCAGGGGCCAGGGCTGGAAGAAACTGAAAACGAGGGTCGGCATGATCGATCCCTTGATCGCCATCAGGAGGAGCGTGAATTTCACCAGGCGGCTCAGCAGAGAGCCGCCCAGCCTCCGCCAGGCAGCCGCAACGATTGCGAAAGAGGCCAGCACCGGCTCGAGAAAGGTCAGATAGGAGGGGACGTTGACCTGCCAGCCGTAAGGCGGGTTGTAGATGTTGCCGGTGTCGAGGTACTCAAACGAAGCCGTGAGCCGGTCGAATGCGCCCGACAGCAGAGGATTGACCAAGAGCGCGGCGATGGCCGCGATCGCGAGTGATGCCGCGACGATCTGCCCGCTGCGATCCAAGCGCGGTGCCAGCCATACGATCAGGCAACACGCGACGAAATCCTCGCTTGGCCGCGCCAGGTTCTCGATCAGGCTAAAGCGCCAGGCATTCGAGACCACGCCGTCCATCAGAAAGTTGCGAAACAGCGCCTCTCCCAGCATGGCATAAATGGCAGCCACCAGAAGACAGCGCAGCAGCAGCGGGATTCTGAGGAGCTCCGGCTGAAGCAGCCTGCACAGCCATAGCGTCGCTCCGATTGAGAGCGCGTCGTTCGCGAAAATCGCCAGGTGAGGCACGCTCGTCAGCTCCGGGTGCGGCACTAGCAGCACGTCCAACATCACGACATGCACGCTCATGGCGAGTACCGCGCTTGCCATCATTCCGAAAATCAGCGATGGCCAGCGCACTGCGTCGAGATCGAGCAGTGGCTTCGCAAACTTCGGGATGGCATTCAAGGCTCGAACACAAAAGCGCAGCTCATGCGCGCAGTCAGGCGGCAGTTATGCAGCGAAGGCGCGGTCGAGGGCGACGTAGAATTCCTCGATGGGAGCAGGTTTGCGAAAGATGTGCATGCCGGTCGCAAGCTTGGGCACCATGGCGAATTCTGCATCGGCCAGGCCGGTCACAAACAGCACCGGAATGTCTGGCTGCAGCAAACGCGCTTCTTCAGCCAGCTGAAAGCCATTGGCCTTGGGCAAGTTGACATCGGTGACCAGCAGGTCGAACTTTTGCCCACGCTGGAGGATTTCGAGCGCTTTTTCGGCGCTGCGGGCCGCCTGGACGCTGTAGCCGCGCTCGGTCAGAAGGATTTCCTGCACTTCGACCAGGTCGCCGTCGTCATCGACTAGCAGGATATTTTTCTTCTTGGCCATTCTTTGCTTGCAGAAGTCGTTCGGGAACCGAGCACGCGGCGAGGGTAGCATCAAATGGGCGCCGCCAACGGCGCGCCCATCTTTACCCTTGTTAGCAGCGCTCGTGCCGCCCACGCGACTCCCGTCGTCGAATTCAATGCCTGACGTCGAAGTTGGTGCGAAAAGGGCAGGCCGTAGCGCACGGATTGCCGGAGCCCAAGGCAGATTGTATTGCTGCAGCATCAAGATGGTGGCGAGCGCCTGGGTCATGTTGGGATCGGGTGAAGCAAGGCGAGGTGCAACCATCCGACTTGCTGGGCGCGGTGAACGACATCGTCGATGGAGCGGGTGCCCGGTGCAGGACAAGTCGGTTCGTCTCCTGGCTTCATCGCCTGGCACTGACCCAAGAGCATGTTCTGCTGCTCCACGCCAGGCTCCGCCTCGCTCTCTTCGGGCGAAATGACGACGCGGCGGATGAGTTGATGACCACGTGCCGATTGGCCGGCCCTCGCGCTAGCTGCCTTCGGCCCCGCTCAAGCATAAAACGGGTGACTTGTGCGGCTCCCGGAGGCGCGCTCGACTGACATCAAACACGCCGGCTCGAGCATTTTGGGAACTAGGGAATAAATTTGCGGGTGCTTTGGTACTGCATGGGAACAGGCGAATTTCTATGACTGCAACCGGAGAGACGGCATGACAATCGAAGCGCATCGCAGGGACTTCCTGAGACTGGCCGGGCTGGGCGGCGTGGTGTTTGCGTCAAGTCTTGGACCCTGGGGCCGGGCACTGGCGGCCGCCGGCCAGGATTTTTCGTTCGTCCAGATGACCGACACCCACTGGGGCTTTGAAGGGCCTCCCAACCCAGAGGCCAAGAACACCCTCAAGCGGGCTGTGGCGGCCGTCAATGGCTTGTCGACCCAGCCAGATTTCATCATGTTCACAGGCGACCTGACACATGCGGCCGATACCGATCAGGAGCGCCAGCGGCGCATGACCGAATTCAAGGGAATCGTCACCGACTTGAAAGTCAAAGACGTGCGGTTTATTCCTGGAGAAAATGATGCCGGCCTCGACAACGGTGAGATGTACAAGCAGAACTTCGGACTTGGTCACTACAGCTTCAACCACAAGAGCGTCCATTTCATTGGCCTTGACAACGTCTCGGACCCCAACGGTCTGATCGGCGATAACCAGTTGCAGTGGCTGCAGGCCGACCTGGCAGCGCTTGATAAATCGCAGCCGGTGGTGGTTTTTGCGCACCGGCCACTGTTCGATCTGTATCCGCAATGGGACTGGGCCACCAAGGACGGTGCCAAGGCGATCGACATCCTGATGCCGTACCAGAACGCCACAGTGTTCTACGGTCACATCCATCAGGAGCATCACCAGATGACGGGGCACATTGCCCATCACGCTGCCGAGTCGCTGATCTTTCCTTTTCCGCTGGCGGGATCGCAGCCCAAGCGCGCTCCGGTGGGGTGGGACGCCGAGCATCCCTACAGGGGGTTGGGATTTGCCACTGCCAGTTCGACGTCGGTCCCAGTGAAGCCCGTGACGCACCCGATCGCCTGAGACCAATCGTCGTTCGGCGGGTGC
>CAZZVZ010000171.1:0-7106 GCA_964657655.1 Gammaproteobacteria bacterium
GTCGGCTCGACTACCGAGACCGTGGTCGCAAGGCCGCCGGGCTCGCTCGCAATGCGCAGGTGCTCGGGGCGAACGCCGAAAATCACCTGCTGGCCGTCGGCCACCTGGGCTTGATCGAAGCGCGACGGTGGCGGCAAGGTGGTGCCATCGGCGAATTCGATCAGCGCTGCTGCGCCGCGGATGTGATACACGCCGGGCAGGAAGTTCATCGACGGCGAGCCGATGAAACCGGCAACGAAGGTATTGGCCGGATGATCGTAGATATGAAGCGGCCCACCGCGCTGCTCGACCACGCCGTCACGCATCACGACGATCTGGTCGGCCATGGTCATGGCTTCGATCTGGTCGTGCGTGACATAGACCGACGTGGTGCGTAGACGCTGATGCAGTTCCTTGATCTCGGCGCGCATCTGCACGCGCAGCTTGGCATCGAGATTCGACAATGGCTCGTCGAACAGGAAGACCTGCGGCGCGCGCACGATGGCGCGTCCCATCGCAACGCGCTGGCGCTGGCCGCCCGACAGCTGGCGGGGATAGCGCTCGAGGAAGGCACCAAGCCCCAGGATCTCGGATGCGCGCTCGACACGTTCCTTGATCTGGTCCCGCGCAAGATGGGCGATGGCCAGCGAGAACGCCATGTTCTCTCTCACCGTCATGTGAGGATAGAGCGCATAGTTCTGAAACACCATGGCGATATCGCGTTCTTTCGGCTGGACGTTGTTGACCACACGGCCGCCAATCGATATCTCGCCTTCAGTAATCTCTTCTAAGCCCGCGATCATGCGCAGCAAGGTGGATTTGCCGCAACCCGACGGGCCCACCAGCACCGTGAACTGACCGTCGTCGATGTCAATGTCGACGCCGCGGATGACGGGCGTCTTGCCAAATGATTTCCTGACAGCGCGGATGCTTACTGCGGCCATGCGTTGCTCCTCGGGCAATGCGCGAGCGGTGTGGTTTTCATGAATGGTTTCATGCGCCTTTGGAGACCACGTAGCAAGGACGGCCCGTGACATTCCAGTCAATCAGGTTCTGCGCTGCCTTGCGGCGCAGTTCCTTCTCAGCGACATCGGAATAAAACGCCGCATGCGGCGACAGCACCACGCGCGGATGGCTGACGATGCGTGCGTTCGCCTCGGGCGGCTCGATGGGCAGCACGTCAAGCCCTGCGCCGTCGAGGATGCCCGCATCGAGTGCTGCGAGAATCGCTGCGATATCGGTGACACCGCCGCGTGATGTGTTGACCAGCACGCTGCCCGGTTTCATCTGGTTGAGCAGAGCACTATTGACGATTGCGCGTGTTTCCTCGTTCAAAGGCACGTGCAGTGACACCGCGTCGGCCTGGCTGAAGAGTCCTGCCAGATCGACGCGCTCGACGTAGGCCGGGAAATCTCCATCGATCAGGTACGGATCGCAGGCAATCACGCGCTTGAAGCAGTTGCGCCCGATGTGCGCCATGCGTTTGCCGATGCGCCCAAGCCCCAGGATGCCAAGCGTCAGGTCCGAGGCGCGCCGGATGGTCCCGGCCGTGCTGAAATGCCACTTGCCGGCTTTGACATCGCGATCGTAGGCGGTGATGTGCCTGATGAGCCCGAGCGTCATGGCCAGAGCGTGCGTGGCGACTTCCCCGACGCCATAGTCCGGCGAGTTGGCGACCCAGACATTGGCGCGCTTTGCATCGGCAACGTCGATGGTGTCGAACCCGGCGCCGAAGCGGCTGACGATACGGATCTCCGGCAGCGCGTCGAACACCTCGCGGTTGACTGGCGCGTACTGCACCAGGAGGCCCTGGCAGCCGCTGGCCGCGGCGATCACGTCAGCCGCGGTCCTGCACTGCGCGCTCACCATTTCAACCCCGGCCGCCTTGAAGAGCGCGGTCTCGAGTTCGATGTCGGGGAAGTCGTAATCCGTGATCAGAACTTTCATGCGCGGCTCAGTGATTGTCCTTGGGCACGGCCGCACCGCTCTTGCCGACCAGGAAATCCAGATCCGCGCCCAGATTGGCCTGCTGCACGTGATCGAAGTAGAGCTTGACCCAGCCCCGGTTGCTGGGTGCGTCAGGCGCCTTCCATGCTGCGCGCCGCTCGGCCAGCACATCGTCTGAGACATCCAGATGCAGGCGACGCTCGGCGACATCGAGTTCGATGAAATCGCCGTTTTTGACCAGCGCCAGCGGGCCGCCAGCAGCTGCCTCGGGCGTGACATGCAGGACCACGGTGCCATAGGCGGTGCCGCTCATGCGTGCATCCGAGATGCGTACCATGTCGGTGATGCCGCGGCGCAGCAGCTTGGGCGGCAGCGGCATGTTGCCCGCCTCCGCCATGCCCGGATAGCCCTTTGGACCACAGTTTTTCAACACCAGGATGCAGGTTTCATCGACATCGAGCGTCTCGTCATCCAGCAGTCGGTGCATCTCGTGGCTGTCTTCGAACACGACGGCCCGCCCGCGGTGCTTGAGCAGCGCAGGCGTGGCGGCCGACGGTTTGATGACCGCGCCGTCCGGACAAAGATTGCCGTGTAGCACCGCGATGCCGGCGTTGGCCTTGAAAGGCTCGTCGAACGCGTAGATCACGTCACGGTTCCAGTTCGGCGCGCCGGCGCAGTTGTCCCAGAGCGAAGCACCGTTGACAGTCTTGGCGCTGCGATCGATCACCGATTCGAGTTCGCGCACCACGGCGGGAAGGCCGCCCGCATAGTAGAAATCTTCCATCAGGTGCTTGCCCGACGGTTGCAGGTTGAGCAGGCAGGGCAGGCCCTGGGCCAGCGCATCCCAGTCGGAAAGCTTCAGGTCAACGCCGATGCGGCCGGCGATGGCCAGCAGGTGAATCACCGCATTGGTCGAGCCGCCGATGGCGGCATTGATCCTGATGGCGTTCTCGAACGCTGCGCGCGTCAGAATCTGCGACATGCGCAGGTCTTCTTCGACCATGGCCACGATGCGGCGTCCCGAGGCTCTCGCCAGCAGATTGCGTCTGGCATCGACGGCCGGGATGGCAGCATTGCCCGGCAACGCCATACCGAGCGCTTCGACCATGCTCGCCATGGTCGATGCCGTTCCCATGGTCATGCAGTGGCCGTGCGAGCGGTGCATGCAGCTTTCCGCCTCGAAAAACTCGTCCTCTGAAATCTTGCCGGCACGCAGGTCCTCCGACATCTTCCAGACGTCGGTGCCTGAGCCAAGCTCGCCACCGCGGTACTTGCCACTCAGCATCGGACCGCCCGACACGCCGATGGTCGGAAGATCGCATGACGACGCCCCCATCATCAGGGCCGGCGTGGTTTTGTCACAGCCCATCAGCAGCACCACGCCGTCGATCGGGTTGCCGCGGATCGATTCTTCAACGTCCATGCTGACGAGATTGCGAAACAGCATGGCGGTGGGCCGAAGCATGGTCTCGCCCAGCGACATGACCGGAAACTCGAGCGGAAAGCCGCCTGCCTCGTAGACGCCGATCTTGACCTGCTCGGCGATGGTACGGAAATGCGAATTGCACGGCGTCAGTTCAGAAAAGGTGTTGCAGATGCCGATCACGGGACGGCCATCAAACTGATCGTGAGGAATGCCGCGATTCTTGACCCAGGATCGATAGATGAAGCCGTCACGATCGAGGCGACCGAACCAGGCCTGGCTGCGTCGAAGCGGCAGTTTCTTATCGGTCATCGGCACTCCTGTCTCGACGGCGTCCCACTCGTGGTGAGCGCCTTTTATATGTTGCAGTGCAAGCAAGAAACTCGCGGGCACGGGTCATCTGGTCTGACCAATATGCCCGGGCGCCAAGTTTCACATCACGCTGTTTGAATGGCAAGCGTCGATGCGCTGGTGCTTTCACCTACGCCTGCATCGTCGCCCGCACGCTGCCTCTCAATTGCTCCTGGAATGATTCGGTCCTCGTCGATCAGGACAGCAAGGTGCCAGCAATCGATCTTGACAGCTTTGCATGGTATGTGAAATTCTCGGAAGAATTGGTCAGGCCAATTATTGTTGAGGTACGCGGTGAGCAATCAATATGATTTTTCAGGTCGCAATGCAGTCGTCACGGGCGGCGCAGCAGGGATCGGCCTTGCGGTTTCAGAACGGTTGCTCGCAGGAGGCGTGTCGGTGTCGATCTGGGACCGCGATCAGAGCGCACTCGATCTGGCGCGCGAGGCTCTTTCCGGCCAGAAGGTCAGCGTGCATCGCGTCGATGTCACCAGCGACACGGAGGTGCAAGCTGCCGTTGCTGCCACAGTCAAGCAAGCCGGATCGATCGATATCCTCGTGACAAGTGCGGGCATTACCGGTCCCAACATGTCGGTCTGGGACTACCCCGTGGAAGAATGGGATCGCGTCATGGCGATCAATCTGCGCGGACCATTCCTGTGCTGCCGCGCCATCGCGCCCCATATGCGTTCCAAGAACTATGGACGCATCGTCAATATCGCCTCGATTGCCGGCAAGGAAGGCAATCCCAACGCATCGGCCTACAGTGCGTCCAAGGCTGGTGTCATTGCCCTGACGAAGTCCCTCGGAAAGGAATTGGCGCAGACCGGCATTGTCGTGAACTGCATCACCCCGGCTGCAGTGCGCACCGGCATGTTTGCCCAGATGACCCAGCAGCACATTGATTACATGCTGTCGAAGATTCCCATGAACCGCTTCGGCAAAGTCGAAGAGGTCGCGGCGCTGGTTGCGTGGCTGTCGTCCGAGGAGTGCTCCTTCTCGACGGGCGCGGTCTTCGATATTTCAGGCGGCCGGGCAACCTACTGATGGGCGCACAGAAGCGCTATCTGGCGACTCCGCTCCAG
Organism: Gammaproteobacteria bacterium; assembly: GCA_964657655.1. GTDB lineage: Bacteria > Pseudomonadota > Gammaproteobacteria > Burkholderiales > Burkholderiaceae_D > CAJCIC01. The sequence goes on from CAZZVZ010000171.1 coordinate 4,786, forward strand.
CAGATCGCAACCGATCTGCTGGTGGCAGCCGGGCTCGAGCCGGAGATCTCCGCCGTGGTGGCTGACACTCTGGTTCAGGCCGACTTGATGGGACACGACACCCATGGTCTGGCGCTCCTCGCACCCTATCTTCGCGAGATCGACAACGGCGCCATGTCAAAGGCAGGGGCGCCCATCGTTGTCTCTGAACGGGCGGCGGCGCTGCTCTGGGATGGCCAGTGACTGCCGGGCCCCTGGCTGCTGCACCTGGGGCTGCTCGAGCTGATACAGCGTGCCCGGCAATGCGGCAGCGCCAGTCTGGTGATTCGACGCAGCCATCACATCGCCTGTCTTGCGGTCTACCTGGAGCGCGCGGCAAAGGCCGGTTTTGTCGCCACGCTGGCAAGCTCGGACCCTCAGGTCCAAAGCGTCGCGCCCCACGGCGGCACAGTTCCGGTCATGACGCCCAACCCGATCGGCTTTGGTATTCCTGCATCGAAAGCGCCCATCCTGGTCGATATTTCGGCATCCCTCGTCACCAACGGCATGAGCGCGCGCCTGCAAAAGGCCGGACAGCACTTCGGCGAGGAATGCCTGCTCGACGCTCAGGGCGCACCGAGCCGCGATCCTGCGGTCTTGTCGACCCAACCGCCTGGTTCCATCCTGCCGCTGGGCGGACTGGCATTCGGCCACAAGGGCTTTGGTCTGGGCGTGGCGGTGGAGAGTCTCACCGCAGGACTCGCGGGCCTGGGGCGTGCCGACCCGAAAGAAGGTTGGGGTGCCACGGTGTTCCTGTCCCTGCATGATCCTGAAGCCTTTGGTGGCCTCGACAATCTGAAGCGCCAGAGCGATTGGCTGGGCGACGCCTGTCGCAACAACCCGCCGCGTCCGGGCATCGGAGCCGTGCGCATGCCAGGAGAGCGCGCCGCTCAGCGTAAGCAGGCGCAAACGATGTCAGGCATCGAACTGCACGACAGCATCGCGCCTGCGCTGTTGCCATACCTGAAGCGCTCTTCAATCGATCTTTCGACGGCGCTCGCGCCCTAACGCGACAAACGTCATTCATGCCGATCCAGTCCATCGAACCGCAGCGCCTGTATCGCCAGATCAGCGAGCAACTGCGCACCTTGATCCTGAAAAAAGAGTTTCCGGCCGGCTCGCGCCTTCCCGCGGAACGCGATCTCGCGGCCCAGCTTGGCGTCAGCCGGCCGTCGCTGCGCGAAGCGCTGATTGCGCTTGAGGTCGAAGGTTTCATCGAAGTCAGGATGGGTTCGGGTATTTACGTGTGCGCGGCACCGCGGCGTCGCACCGATTTCGATCTATCTGCTGAAGAAGGGCCGCTCGAATTGATCCGTGCGCGTTCCATGCTTGAGGGCGAGGTTGCCGCCTCAGCCGCGAAGCAGGGGAAGAAGGCTGACTTCGACGCGGTCGCAGAGGCGCTCGAGCTGATGGTCGAGATCGCCCAGAACGGCTCGACGCCGATCGAAGCGGACCGGCTGTTTCATGTGCGCATCGCAGAAGCGACGCACAACAGCGTACTGGTCGGTGTGGTCGGACGCATGTTCGACTTGCGTCTGGGCCCGTTGTTTCATCGGTTGCACGAACACTTCGAGACGGCCGAGGTGTGGCATCAGGCCATCAAGGAACACCAGGAGATCCTCGACGCGCTGCGTCAGAAAGATCCAGACCGGGCGCGCCAGGCCATGCAAAAGCACATGCAGATCGCCTACCGGCGCCTGACATCGAGCCTGACGGCTGCAAAGCGACGCGCCCTGCCGGCTGTACGCCCGCTCCGGCCGGCGATCAAGAAGCCGGTGACCAATTACTCCGCGAAAGAAAAACGATGAGTCAATCTTCACTGCGATTAGAAGGCAAGAAGGCACTGATTACCGCGGCAGGCCAGGGCATCGGCCGCGCGACACTGGAAGCCTTCGTGGCAGCAGGCGCCGAGGTGATCGCAACCGACATCAATCCCTCCTTGCTGGCCGATTTCAAAGGTGCCACGTTCAGGCAGCTCGACGCCACCAAGGCAGACGCGATTGACAAGCTTCAGTCACAAGTCGGAACCATTGATGTGCTGTTCAACTGTGCCGGATACGTGCATAGCGGATCGATCCTCGAATGCGATCTCGATGCATGGGATTTCTCATTCAACCTCAATGTCCGTGCCATGTATCAGATGATGAAAGCCTTTCTGCCCGGCATGCTGGCGCAGCAGCGTGGCTCGATCATCAATATGGCCTCAGTCGTGTCAAGCCTCAAGGGCGCACCCAACCGCTTTGTTTACGGCGCCACCAAGGCGGCCGTGATCGGCATGACCAAATCGGTGGCAGCGGACTTCG
>CAZZVZ010000172.1:0-4481 GCA_964657655.1 Gammaproteobacteria bacterium
GGCTGACGATCTGGCGGGCATGACGGTTGGTGCGACGCGTGGGACCACCGAAGAAACCGAGATCACGAAGATGGCGCCGCCCAGTACCATCATCAAGCGCTATGACGACAACAACGGCACCATCGCAGCATTCCTGTCAGGGCAGGTGCAACTCGTGGCAACCGGTAATGTGGTCGCGGCCGCCATTCTCGCCAAGAATCCGCCCAAGCGACCCGAGACCAAGTTCCTGATCAAGGATTCGCCGTGTTTTGTGGGCTTGAACAAGGGGCAGCCCAAGCTGCAGGCCAAGGTCAATGGCATCATCGCGGCAGCCAGGAAAGACGGCACGCTTAATTCCTTCTCGATGAAATGGCTCGGCACGCCGCTGCCAGCCACTTTCTAGCCGCTACCCGCAACCGGTGACCTACCATTTTGACTTTGCTGCAGTGCTGGCCTACTGGCCATTACTGCTCAAAGGCATCGGCATCACCATCGAACTGATCAGTGTTGGCGCCGTGCTTGGGGTTTGTCTCGGGATACTCTGCGCATGGATCAGGACGTTCGGGCCGAGGCTGCTGAGGCCGCTGGTCAAGGGATACGTCGAGCTGATCCGCAACACGCCGTTTCTGATCCAGCTGTTCTTTGTGTTCTTCGGTCTGCCCTCGATTGGCCTGCACCTGTCCGAGATGCAGGCGGCCATCCTTGCCATGGTGATCAACCTTGGCGCCTACAGCGCCGAGATCGTACGCGCCGGTATCGAAGTCACCCCCAGGGGACAGCTCGAGGCCGCAGCCAGTCTCGCCATGACACGCCTGCAGATTTTCAGGCACGTGGTGCTGCTGCCGGCGCTGCGCCGCATCTGGCCCGCGCTCTCAAGCCAGATCGTGATCGTGATGCTCGGGTCTGCGGTGGTGTCCCAGATTGCAGCCGAGGATCTGAGCTACGCGGTCAACCTGATCCAGTCACGCAATTTTCGCGCATTCGAGTCCTACATCATCGGCACTGCGATCTATCTGCTGCTTTCGATTGTTTTGCGTCAGGTGTTGCGCCTGATGGGCTGGTGGATGTTCCCGCGCAGGTTGACGCGATGACTGAATTCACGCTCTGGGACATCGCGCGCAATCTGCTCCTGGCCGCGCGCTGGACCATTTTGCTGTCGCTCATCATCTTTGTGACCGGTGGCCTGACTGCGCTGGTGATCCTTGCCATGCGCACCTCGAAGGTGGCGCTGATGCGTCGCGTGGCGTGGGCCTATATCGAAGTGTTTCAGGGCACGCCTCTTTTGATGCAGCTGTTTCTCGCCTTCTTCGGCATCGCATTGCTTGGTGTCGATGTGCCACCCTGGCTTGCCGCCGGACTCGCCCTGACGCTCTGGTCGAGCGCCTTCTTAGCCGAGATCTGGCGCGGCTGCGTCGAGTCGATTCCAATTGGACAATGGGAGGCATCTGCCAGTCTTGCCATGGGTTACCTGCAGCAGATGCGCCATGTCATCGTGCCGCAGGCCAGTCGTATCGCCTTGCCGCCCACTGTCGGGTTTTCCGTGCAGATCGTCAAGGGTACGGCGGTAACGTCCATCATCGGCTTTGTCGAGCTCTCCAAGACCGGCACCAACATCGTCAACGCCACCTTCGAGTCGTTCACCGTGTACGGACTGGTCGCGCTGATTTACTTTGCCATTTGCTGGCCGCTTTCAAAGACCAGCCAGATACTGGAGAAAAAACTCAATGTCGCTCATCGCAATCACTGATGTGACCAAGAGTTTCGGCAGCAACGTGGTGCTGCGAGGCGTCAGCCTTGATGTCGACCCGGGCGAGGTGATCGCGATCATCGGCAAGAGCGGCTCGGGCAAGAGTACGCTGCTGCGCTGTATCAATGGCCTCGAGAGCATCGATCAAGGCTCGATCATGGTGGCTGGCGCCCAGTTTCTGCCTGATGCCATCCACCTGCGCAATCTGCGCCAGAAAGTGGGCATGATCTTCCAGAGCTTCAACCTGTTCCCGCACCTGAGCGTCGGCAGAAATGTCATGCTGGCACCACGCGTCGTCAAGAAGACGCCGGAGCCAGAAGCACGCGAGCTGGCGCGCAAGTACCTCGAGCGCGTTGGTCTGCTGCACAAGTTCGATGCCTTGCCCGATGAACTGTCCGGCGGCCAGCAGCAGCGCGTTGCCATTGCGCGTGCCCTGGCGATGCAGCCGCAGGCATTACTGTGCGATGAAATCACCTCGGCACTCGATCCTGAACTGGTCAACGAAGTGCTGGCGGTGGTAGGCGAGCTGGCCAAGGAGGGGATGACGCTGCTGATGGTGACCCACGAGATGCGCTTCGCCCGTGAGGTATGCGATCGCGTCGTGTTCATGCATCAGGGCAAGGTGCACGAGATCGGACCTCCACAAGAGGTCTTCAATCAGCCCAGAACCGCCGAACTGCGTCAGTTTCTCGGCATGATCGCTTAGCTCCGCGTCATTCGGCCTGCAGCAACTCGATCAGGCTGCGCGCGATCACCTTGGTTGCACCTCGCAGATCCTCCAGCACCACATGTTCGTCGGCGCGCTTGGCATTGGATTCGAGCAGTGTGCGAGGTCCGGCACCGTACAGCACCGCAGCGACACCCTGTTCGGCATAAAGACGCGCGTCTGCATAGAGGGGCGTGCCGCAGATCGGCACGTCCGCGGCGAACACGCTGGCGGCGTTCCTTTGCAACACACGTGCCACCGCGGTGCTTTTTTCGGTGGGTCGAAGCGGGCGCGCGAACAGGATGCGCTTTACCTTGACGACTGCCGCAGGAAACTGCCTGGCTGCCTCCTCGATGAGCGCACGCAAGTCGGCTTCCACGCTTTCAGGCTGTTCTTCGGGCACCATGCGCCGGTCGAATTTGAAGACCACTTCGCCGGGCACCACATTGGTGTTGGTGCCACCTGCAATCAGACCGATATTCAGGTAGGGTGAATCGATGCCCTCGATGGCTGAATGAATTGTCGCCAGGCGTCGGTTCTCGAGATACAGCGCATTGATCAGCGTTACCGCACCTTGCAGGGCATCGATGCCAGTCGATGGAATAGCGGCGTGCGCCATGCGTCCTTCGACCGTGACTTCGAACTGCAGACAGCCGTTGTGGGCGTTGATCACCTGGTAGGAGAAACCAGCTGCGATGACGACATCGGGGCGTGTCAACTGCTGGCTCAGCAGGTAGCCAGGACCGAGCTCACCACCAAATTCTTCGTCGTAGGTGAAGTGCAGTTCGACTGCGCCCTGGAGCGCAAGGCCTGAATCGATCAGCGCGCGCAGCGCGAAAGAAAAGGTCGCGAAATCGCTCTTGCTGACCGCAGCACCGCGACCGTAGAGCCTGCCGTCAGCGATCTCGCCGGCGTAGGGTGGATGGGTCCAGCCGGGTCCGGGCGGCACGACGTCGCCATGCGCGTTCAGCGCGATCACAGGCCCCTTTGCGAAGTCGTGCCGCACCAGGAGGTTGGTGATGCTCACAAGTCCCGCGGCTGCCACGCGTGGTGCTGGCACCGCGAACTTGCTGGACTGAAAACCGAGACGGTCCAGCAGTTCGCTGGTTCGGCTCGCGTGCGCTGCGTTGTCGCCAGGCGGTGTGTCGGTCGGCACACGCACCAGCTCCTGCAAGAACGCCACCTGCTGATGGAAGCGTTGATCGATCAGTCGCTCGATGGTTTCGAACTCGACAGAAAAACGGCTCATGAGGCGTAGTGCTCAAAGAAGTCGAGCAGCACGGCTGTGGCCAGATCGGCGTCCTGCGCCGTCATGGTCTCCGCCGGGTTGTGGCTGATGCCGCCGTTGCCACAGCGTACGAACAGCATCGCCATGGGGACCACGCCGTGGAATTTCATGGCGTCGTGTCCCGCGCCGCTGGCCAGTTCGCGCAGCGGCACGCCGTGGCGTTCAATGGCGTTTGCGAGTTGTGCCTTGAGCGCAGCGTCACAAGGCGCTGCATCGTTCTCAAAGAAGATTTCCCACTCGAGCGTCACACCGCGTCGCGCGGCAATGGCCTGGCATTGCGAGGCAAGCGCGGCCACCGCCTGACGGCGCTTGTGGTCGTCACCTGAGCGCAGATCGATGGTGAACTGGATGCGGCCCGGGATGACGTTGATCGCACCGCCTGCTGCAACCGTGAACTTGCCGACGGTGGCGACGATCTCGTCTGCGTGGCTGAGCGCCAGTGCTTCAGCAGCAAGCGCCATTTCGGCTGCGGCTGTGAGTGCGTCGTGGCGCATCTGCATGGGCACCGTGCCGGCATGGCCGGCCACGCCTGTGACGGTTGCGCGCACCCGCGAGACACCGGCGATGGCGCTCACGACACCCACTGGCAGTCCTTCTTCAAGTAGCACCGGACCCTGCTCGATATGGGTCTCGACGAAGCAGGCGACCTTGCTGCGGTCGCGCCCGACCGTCGCCCAGTCGCATGGCTCGACGCCAAATTGCGTCAACGCCTCACCCATGCTGACGCCGGCTGCGTCTTTCTTCGCAAGCCAGCTCTGATC
>CAZZVZ010000172.1:4491-7105 GCA_964657655.1 Gammaproteobacteria bacterium
TCTCGGCCTCCGGGTGGAAGATCCCGCGGACGTCAAGCCAGCCCTGATCGAAGCGACCTGCCATGGCGGCCGAGCCGATCATGGTGACATCAAAGCGCACACCTTCTTCATCGCCGAAGGCAACCACCTCGATGGCATGCTCAAGACGTACTCCACGCTGATTCAGATCGGCGACGCAGGCGATCGGTGACAGGATGCCGAACACGCCATCGTAGCGTCCGGCATCGACCACGCTGTCCTGGTGCGAGCCGCACAAGATGCTTTTTGCGCCCTCGTGCCTGGCGGCGTAGCGGCCGACCACGTTGCCGAGCGCATCGACATGCGCCTGCATGCCGGCCTGTTGCATCAGCACCAGCAGGTAATCGGCAGCAAGGCGGTGCGATGCACTGAGATAGGTACGGGTCAGCACTGCGTCGCTTTCGCTAAAGCGCGCCAGTGCGTCGGCCTGGTTCAGGATGCGGTCGCCAAAACGCATGGGAAAGACAGATGACAAGGAAGGGGAGGGCACGCGCCAAGACGCGCTAGGATACTGTATTGCTGCCCGGACGCGCATTTGCGTGGGCCGCATACCGACCCATGGAATCTTGTTCATGCCAGACCAAAATAGCTTTGCTTCTCTCACCGCGATCAGGGCGTTTCACTCCCACATCTACTATGACCAGTCGAGCATCGACAAGGCGAGAGCCCTGATCAACCAGGCCGCAATCCTTTTTTCAGTGACCGTCGGCCGCATGCACGAGCGCCCGGTCGGACCGCATCCGGACTGGAGCTGTCAGCTGGCCTATGCGCCCGAGGTGTTCGGGCAGCTGGTCCCGTGGCTGGCACTCAATCGTGGCGATCTGGTGGTGTTCACCCACCCCGAGACCGAAGATGGGCTGGCGGATCATCGCGATCACGCCATCTGGATGGGAGCCGTGCGCCCCCTAGATCTGAGCGACTTCTAGGCCGTGTTGCGTGGCACCGTGTCAGGCTATTCAGGCGGCTTTGGCGCGCTGCTTGGCCCAGGAGCGAATTGCATGCGGTGGGGCACCCACGCCGGTCGCGTAGTCCGGACCGTCGACCGCATCGGGCTTGAGTTCATCGGCCCACACCGTAAAGCGATTCAGGTAGTTGGTGCCGAAGGTACTTGCCAGTGCGACATCGGCTGCGTCACGTCCGCGTGCCATCAGGACGCGGCCAATGCGCGGCGTATTGTTGCGTGGATCGAAGGGATACCACTGGCCGTCCAGGTAGGCCTCGAACCAGCCGGCGAAGTCCATCGGTGCGTCTACCGGGGGGACGCCGATGTCGCCCAGATATCCGGTGCAGTAGCGCGCCGGGATATTCATGCAGCGGCACAGCGTGATGCCAAGATGGGCGAAGTCCCGGCATACACCCTGAGCTTCGTTGTAAGCATCCCAGGCGGTCTTGGTACGGCGCGCGAACTGGTAGCCGAAGGTGATGTGGTTGTGCACCCAGTCGCAGATGGCCTGCACCCGCTGCCAACCCGGCGGGGTGCTGCCAAACATGTTCCAGGCGATATTGGAAAGCTGATCGGTTTCGCAGTAGCGACTGCCCAGGAGGAACACCAGTGTGTCATCGGGAAGCTCCTCGACCGGCACCTGTTTGGCGTTCGGCACGACACTGTCGGCCACGCCCGAGTCCTCGATGATCGAGTCGGCCGTGAGACGCAGCTGCCCCGGGGGCGCAAGAATACGGCTGCACCAGTTGCCAAAGAGGTCGCGGTAGGCGGTCACCTTGACCGGAGGGTCGGTGGTCAGATGATCCGGCACCACCAGGCGTGCTGCCAGCGAGGAATGGATGTTGAGCGCCAGGATCATGGGAGTCGGCTGCATGCAGTCGTAAACCATGTCGAAGCCGAGCCGGATAAACATGAGGCGGTTCCAGGTGGAAATCGAAGCCAGACTCCGGCCGTCGAGGAAAATCTTGCATCGCCACGACACTCACTGGTGCGTACCGACTCCCTATGGGCTGATCTTAGCAACAGTCGTGCCGCAATCGCGGCCGCAGGCGCCCCGTATAATCGCTTTTTTGACCCAGGGCACCGTTTCTTGAGCTCATCATCGCCCTACCGGGTGCGCCGTCCGTCGCGCTCCAGCATGCAGACCATCAATCGCCTGCAATATCACGTGCGCGAGTGGGGCGACGCGGGCAAGCCGCTGCTGCTGATGGTACACGGCTGGATGGACGTTTCGGCGTCGTTCCAGTTTCTGGTCGACTGCCTGAAAGACGACTGGCACGTCGTGGCCCCCGACTGGCGCGGATTCGGGCTGTCGGCCTGGAATGCCGGCTCGAGTTACTACATGGCCGACTACCTGGCCGACCTTGACGCCCTGATCGACGTCTACTCGGGCACGCAGCCGGTGCGTCTCATCGGTCACAGCATGGGCGGCAATCTCTCGACGCTTTACTGCGGCGTGCGCGGCGAACGCATCTCCTCACTCATCAATCTCGAAGGCCTCGGCATGCCGGCGCAGTCGGCGCAGTTTGTAGACACTCCAGCGAATGTGTACCGACTACGCAAGAAGGAACCACATGAAGCCACGCGAAGGACTGCAAGCACTCAACGATCTCGACTACGCGATCATCGAAGCCAGCAAGCTGCGGGACGGCA
>CAZZVZ010000173.1:0-6996 GCA_964657655.1 Gammaproteobacteria bacterium
GTCTTTCAGGACGCTGGCGACCCATGGGCCGGCTGCGTTGACGATTGATCGGGCGCGCACCTGGTGACGCATCGAGCTGTCGCTTGCCTCCAGCGCGACCTGCCAGCCGGTTGCGTCACGAACAGCGCCAACGCAGCGGGTGCGCGTCAGGATGGTGGCACCCCGCTCGGCAGCGTCGCAGGCGTTGAGGACCACCAGGCGTGCGTCGTCGACCCAGCCATCGGAATATTCGAAGCCGCGATGCCAGCGGCCCGACAGCGCCGCCCCAGCCGGATGCTTGGTCAGATCGATCCCCCATGAGCCCGGCAGAAAACGGCGCCGTGCCAGGTGGTCGTACAGGAACAGGCCGAGACGGATCAGGATGGCAGGGCGCATGGCCGGGTCATGCGGCATCACAAAGCGCAGCGGCCACATGATATGCGGCGCGGCAGCAAGCAGCAGCTCGCGTTCCTTGAGGGCCTTTCGTACCAGACCGAACTCGTAATATTCGAGATAGCGCAGGCCGCCGTGGATCAGCTTGGTGCTGGCGCTCGAAGTATGCTGCGCCAGATCGTCCTGCTCACACAGCAGCACACTCAGGCCCCGGCCGACTGCATCGCGCGCAATGCCTGCGCCGTTTACACCGCCTCCGATCACTACCAGGTCGACATTTGCCGGTAACGCCGGGCCGCAATTGATTGTCATGGCGCGATTCTGCAGCAAAATCGCGGCTGCCGGGCAGGGCAGCAGGGCGGTTGAAATCCGTTAGACTTGGTCTTTTCGTCAGCGCCTACTCATGCCGGTCAATCAATCCCAATTCGAGGCGGCGCTCGCCTCGTTTATCGATCCCAACAGTGGCCAGCCGCTTACAGCGGCGGCCCAGATTTCCAATCTGCACGTTGAGGGGTCACTGCTTTCGGCGCGCGTCACGCTCGGTTACCCGGCGGCCAGCCAGCGCCAGTTTCTTGAACAGGAAATCGCCCGCTTCGTGGCTGAAGAGCTGGCGCCCATCGATGCGCAATTGCAGGTCTCGATCGAGGTGCTGACCAGGATCGTGATGCATGCAGCCCAGCAGGGCACCGAGCCGCTGCCAAGCGTCAAGAACATCATTGCCGTGGCTTCCGGCAAGGGCGGGGTGGGTAAGAGCACCACCGCCGTCAACCTGGCACTGGCACTGGCGGCCGAGGGTGCCACGGTGGGCATTCTCGACGCGGACATCTACGGGCCGTCCCTGCCCATGATGCTCGGTCTTGACGCCAAACCGGAAACCTTCGACGGCCGTACCATGGAACCGCTGGTCAGTCATGGCGTGCAGGCTATCTCGATTGGCTTTCTGATCAATGCCGACGAGCCGATGGTGTGGCGCGGACCGATGGTTACCCAGGCGTTGCAGCAGTTGCTAGGTCAGACCAACTGGCATGATCTTGACTACCTGATCGTCGATATGCCGCCTGGCACGGGGGACATCCAGCTGACGCTGTCGCAGAAGGTTCCGGTCACGGGCGCGGTCATCGTCACGACGCCGCAGGATATCGCCCTGCTCGATGCGCGCAAGGGGCTGCGCATGTTCGAGAAGGTGGGAATCCCGATTCTGGGTGTGGTCGAGAACATGAGTATTCATATCTGCTCGAAGTGCGGTCACAGCGAGTCGATCTTCGGGCATGGTGGTGCTGAAAAGCTGTGCGCCCAGTACCAGGTCGATTTTCTGGGCGGCCTGCCGCTTGATATCCGCATTCGGGAGCAGACCGATGCGGGCAGGCCGACCGTGGTCGCAGAGCCTGATGGCACTCTGGCGCGGGCCTACCTCGAAATCGCCCGAAAGCTGGCCGCCCGCGTGGCCGCCAGGCCGGCGGATCTGGCGGGTTTTCCGACCATCAAGATTTCTCAGACGTGAATCTCGGGGTATTGCGGTGAAGATCTGCATTGCAGGAGCGGGTGCCATCGGCGGCATCATCGCAGCGCGCCTGGCAGCCGCAGGCCACAGCGTGTGCGTGATTGCGCGTGGCGCCCATCTGGCGGCCATCAGGCGCGATGGACTGGTGCTGGTGGATCACCTCGACGGCGCTCAACGGACCCACTACCAGCTCGAGGCCGACGCCGATGCCTCAGCCCTGGCAGAGCGGGTCGGCGCGCAGGATGTGATCTTTCTCGCCAGCAAGACCAATGGACTGCTGCAACTGGTGCCGAAACTGGCTCCGCTGATGCATGACGAGACCCTGGTGGTGCCGGCCATCAATGGTCTGCCATGGTGGTATTTCGCGCATGAAGGCGGCAGATACGACGGACGATTCGTCGAGGCCGTCGATCCAGGCGGTGAACTGATGACGGCGCTGGCTACGCGCCATGTGATCGGCTGTGTGGTGCACCTCGCAGGCGAAGTGCGCGCGCCTGGCGAAATCCACCACACCGGTGGCAAGCGGCTGCTGCTCGGAGAGATCGACAGGCGCCTTCTAGAACCCCTGACAGCGCGCGTCCTCGATCTGGCCCGCATTCTGCAGCAAGCAGGGCTCGATGCAGTCGCCAGTGCCGATATCCGGACCGAAGTCTGGACCAAACTGATCGGCAACCTGTCGTTCAATCCGGTGGCAGCCCTGACCGGGGCCCTGATGGACCAGATCTGCAATGACCCAGGACTGGTCGCAGTACTGGTGCCGATGCTCGATGAGGGCATGGCCGTGGCGCAGGCGCTTGATATCGTGATCCCGGTCAATGCGTTGGAGCGCATCGAGATCGCCAAACAGCTGGGCAGCGCGAAGATCTCCATGCTGCAGGACTTTGAAGCCGGCAGAACCCCGGAACTGGGTGCGATCGTGGCTTCGATCATCGAACTGGCCCAGTGGGCCGGCATCGACGTTCCGACGGTGCGCATGGTCTATGGCCTGGCGCATGCCAGGGCGCGGCACCTCGGTCTCTTCAACGCGTGACGTGCCTCCTTGCCGCGCGGCGGCTCTTCAGGTAGTTTTCAACGAATAACTGGATCCTTGATGAAGAAATCCCTGTTTGCTACCACTGTCGCCTGCGTGTGCATCCTGCTCATGCCGATCGGAGCTGTCGCACAAATCCGCATCGGACTCAGCTTGTCGACCACCGGGCCCGCAGCTTCCATCGGGCTTCCCAGCAAGAACGTGGCGCTCATGTGGCCCAAGGAAATCGCCGGCCAGAAAATCGAGACCTTCATCCTCGATGACGCCTCCACGCCGACCGGGGCGGTGCTCAATGCCCGCAAGCTGGTCAGCGAAGACAACGTCGATGTGATCGTCGGCCCCAACACCACCCCCAATGCGCTCGCCATGACCGACGTCGCGTTTGAATCAAGAACACCGATGGTGGCACTGGCGGCCTCCGGCAGCATCGTGCTGCCGATGGACGAAAAAAAGCGCTGGATCTTCAAGATGCCGCAAAACGATGCGCTGATGGCCACGCTCGTGACCCAGCACATGGCCGATCATGGAATCAAGACGCTGGCCTTCATCGGCTTTTCCGACGGTTACGGCGATAGCTGGTACAACGAGGTCACGCGATTGCTCGATATCCGCGGTATCAAGCTGGTGGCGAGCGAACGCTACAACCGCAGCGACACTTCGGTGACTGGACAGGTGCTGCGCATCATGGCGGCCCATCCGGATGCGGTGCTGGTCGCGGGCTCGGCCACGCCGGCCGCCACGCCCGAGATCGCCCTGGTCCAGCAGGGCTACAAAGGCGTGATGTACCAGACCCATGGCATTGCCACCTTCGATTTCCTGAAGGTCGGCGGCAAGGACGTCGAGGGCACCTATTTCCCGACCGGCCCGGCCGTGGTCTGGGAACAGTTGCCCGAGGACCATCCCTCGAAGAAGCTCGATGTCGCTTTTGCCCGGAAGTACAACGCCATGTACGCACCTGACGCCGTGACCCAGTTCTCGGCCGACGCCTGGGACGCATGGTTGCTGCTTGCCGATGCAATTCCCAAGGCGCTCAAGGTTGCCAAGCCTGGCACGCCGGAATTTCGCAGTGCGCTGCGTGATGCCATCGAGGCAACGCGCGATCTGGTGGTGCTCCAAGGCGTGATCAACATGAGCGCCCAGGATCACGTCGGCCTTGACCAGCGCTCACGCGTCATGGCGCGCATCGAACACGGCAAGTGGGTGTACACGCCGTGACACCGTCTATCATCAACGCTGCTGTCTGAGGAGTTCGCGATGTTCGCTATCGTCTATAAGGATGACCGCGTGCCGATGTGCGCGAGGTTGCGCGCCGATGGGCCGGACGCCGTGGTCTACTGGAATTCAGAAGAGAAGGCGCGCGGCTTTCTCTCGGACAAGGGCGACGAGTTTTTGTCCGCCTATGAGGTGGTTCGCATCGACGACAATGGCCTGCACGCCATGGCCGAAGCGCTCGGCTGTCGCGACGAGGACATCGAGCTGATTCCTTTTCCGAGCTAAAGGCGCGACGCAGCGGCGAGAAGCCGGCGTCCCGCTCGAAGATCAGCTCGCCACGGCCGGCTCCGCCTGGACGCCTGCTGTTGCGCTCTGTCGGCGTGATTTCATCTCGAACAGACGCTGAAAGCGACTCAATGAACTGATGTGGTGATAGATCGTGCCAAGAATGCCGTTCCTGTAGAGCGTCTTGATCTCACTGCTGTTGAGCGTGTTCATGCGGTCAAAGCTGATCCGGAACATGCCACCGAGCGACATGTTCTGCCCGTTCACGTTGGCATTGAGCGCCATCGGTTCGAGCAGCTTGAAGTCACGCACGGTGGAGCAGAACTTGATGGTGGCTTCCATGTCGGTTTCATAGTTGTTCATGAAATCCATGAAGCGCGCCCACTGGGGCGTCTGCTGTCCCGGGGCGTCGAACATCGAAATGCCGTCTGGTGACAGAAAATCCTTTTCGACACACACCAGCCGCTGGCTCTGTTGCACTCCCTCGAGCGTTACACGCGTCATGCAAAACGGATAGCGGCGCAGGTATGCAGGAACGTAGGTTTCGGCACGCCAGGCGTCGTCGGTGACAAACAGGTTTTCCTTGTCGGCCATGCCAAGGATTGCCACCAGGACGTATTGGTTGGTATCCCTTTGCGGTACGAACACGAGTGGGAAGTCGTGGCAGGCTTCTGCCACTTCCGACAGGCTGATCGGCAGTGAGTTGGTGTGCTTGACGAACTCAGGCAGGGAATTGTCCGGCATGCGCGATACACGCTGGTCCTGCATGAAGGGTACGATCTCGCGGTAGCCAAAAGGCGGGGTGATCTGCATGGGATGCCAAGCTGGGTAAAACCTGCGATTTTACCTGCTCTGGCGGGGAGTTCCGGCAAACCCCGCAAATGGCGGCCAGTCGGCCGGGTATTTTCGCTGTTGATCTGCTTCAAACACGGACATTGTCATGAAAAAGATATGTGTAGTGACGGGTTCCTCTTCGGGCATTGGCGCCGCCACCGCGCTGCGCTTTGCCAAGGAGGGCTGGAACGTCGCGATCAACTATTCGCGCGATCGCGAGCGGGCTGAAGCCTCCGCCGAACTGTGTCGCGCGGCAGGCGCCGAGGTGCTGGTCCACCAGGCCGACGTGGCGAGCGACCAGGCCTGCAAGTCGTTCGCGAGCGCCGTCAAGGAGCGCTTTGGTGCTTGCGATGCCCTGGTCAACAACGCGGGATCGACCAAATTTGTCGAGTTGCGCGATTTCGACGGCCTTGATGCGGCTGACTTCCAGCGCATCTACGCAGTCAACGTGATTGGGGCATTCCAGATGGTGCGCGCCTTCGCACCCCTGATGAAGGGACGCAGCGGTGCCGGGGTGGTCAACGTTTCGTCGATCGCATCGGTCATGGGCGCCGGGTCAAGCATCGCCTACGTCGCGTCCAAAGGTGCCTTGAATGCCTTGTCACTGTCGCTGGCGCGTGCGCTCGGACCTGAAATTCGTGTCAACACGGTGGCTCCTGGCATGGTCGACGGTGTGTGGTTGCGCGAAGGCCTGGGCGCCGAAAAGTTCGAGGCATTCCGGCGCGGCTACTCGGCGCGCGCAGCGCTCAATGACATCGTGACTCCGGAGCATGTCGCCGAATCGATCTACTTCCTGTGTGCGGTGGCCAAGATGACGACCGGCGAGGTGCATCTGGTCGATGCAGGTGCCCGTGCTGGTGCATTGTAGGCATGGCGCGTCTGGTCGCAGGGCGGCGCGGTGCCGGCGCGAGTTCTTGAAGATGGCGCGCTTCTAACGCGTCAGCTGGCGTGAGAGCTGCGCCGCCATCTCCTTGACCACGCCGCTCCAGTCGCCGCGCGTCGACTGGTAGAACACGCGCATCGACTGATACCAGTCGTTGTCAGACCGCTCACGCCCCCAGCGCCACTCGCCATCGTGGCGATTGAGCAGCCACACCGGAACGCCCAGCGCACCGGCCAGGTGGGCTGGCGCACTGTCGATGCTGATCACCAGGTCAACGCCTTGCATGATGGCTGCCGTATCGCCGAAGTCGCTGATGTCAGCAGTCCAGTCGACCAGCGGGAATGTGCAGTGCGCGAGATCATCAGCGGGCGGGTTCTTCTGCAGACTCACAAGGGTCACGCCAGGAATGTTTGCGATCTCGGAAAAAAGAGCGAGCCGCACGCTGCGCAGCAGGTTCGCCTTGTAGCCCGCAAAGCCATCCCAGATGATGCCTATCTTGAAGCCCGTCAGATGCGCCACACGATCGCGGAATTTGAGCTTCGCGTCCGCAGGCGCTGTGAGATATGCGGGTCGTGCCTGCGGACGAAATGCGGTGAGGGTCGCCCGCTGCAGAACTCCAGGCAGGCTGTACAACGGACAATGCAGTGCCTGATCGGGAATCTGGCTTCGCATCGAAAGCAGGAATTGCGGCGCGATCACCTGCTCTGCAAGCCGGTGCAGTTCGGGTGGGCAAAAGAAATAGACGCGGCCCTGAAAACGCTGCGCCGCCATGGCGACCATGGGCAGCAGCATGAGTGTGTCTCCGAATCCCTGTTCGGCCCAGATATAAAGTGTGCCCGCGGGATCCGGCTCCCCCGACCAGCGCCTGCCCCCTACCAG
>CAZZVZ010000174.1:0-6988 GCA_964657655.1 Gammaproteobacteria bacterium
GAAGCTGTTGCTGGCCGAGAGCGAGTACTCCCCGGTTTGGGTGCGCAGCGTGCCACCGATATCGTCACCTTGGAACTGGCCGAAGCTGCGCCTGACCCGCATGCCCCAGCCAAGCTCTGCGGGGACGGTATCGTCATATTCGATCGATGATTGTGTCTCACCATTCTGGCGACTGACGTTGGCTTGCGCGAAGCGCTGGCCACCGAGGGGTACCGTCCACACCAGGTCGATGGAGGTCGCGTGGTTGGGTGCATACGACTGCAGCAGGCCCGCGAACAGTGTTCCGTAGCGGCCGGCGCTCCAGGTCAGTCCATAGTTGAGCGTCTGAATGCTCGCCTCGGCGCGATTGTTCTGCCGTGTATAGCCAGCAAGCAGCGAGACGCCGTCGCCCACGGAGACATTGAACTGCGCCTGGGTCTGTGTCTTGGGAATCGCATCGTCCAGCGCGAACCCCAGTTCACGAAACGACGGACTCGACCACTGGCTGCGCACCGATACGCCGTACAAGGGGGTCTGATGGTCGAACTGGCCATAGGCAAGAAGACCGTTGTTGGGGCCGTCGTGGCTGGCGGCAGCGCCGAACGTCGCGACACCAAAGGTTGCAAGCCCTTGCGACAGGCCCGCACCTGCTGCCGCCAGCCCCTGGGACTGCTCGCCATGCAGTTCAATGGTGCTCGACTGAGTCAAGCCATAGCGCCATTGTGCCGAGCCGAACTCCGGGCCGTAGTTTGCGCTCTGCTGGCCGTAGTTCTCGCGCAATGCACCGGCCTCGAAGCCCTCTTCGCTGATGCCTGGTTTCAGCAGCGAAGGACTGCTCAGGTAGCTTTGTGTATAGAGCTGCTCGCGTCCGAGTGGATCGCGCACCACCACCATCAGATTGCCTTGTCCGGAAAAAGCCGGAACGTTGGCCAGCGTGAAGGGTCCTGCATCCACCACCTGGCGCTGACGCAACACGTTGTCGACATACAGGTCAACCGTGGACGGCACGGCGGCGGTGCCCGAGATGGAAGGCAGCGGCAGGGCCTGAAGATCGGGACGGATGCCGAAATTGCTGTGCCACTGGATGCCGCCAAAATAGAGTGAGCGCGACCAGGCGCTCGCGTCCGAGATTGAATCACCGATGACCAGTGTCGCTGCATGATCCGGATCGTCGCGAATGTACTGGCTGTCGAGCCGGTAAACATCATGATGCCCGTTGACGTCGGAGATCACAAAACGCGAGGTCAGGGTGCCGTCATTGAAGAAGGCACCGCCTTCAATCAGACCGGACAAGGTGGCCGGCTGGGTGTTCTGGTAGAAAAAGTCGTAATTGAGAAAGCCACCGTTGGCCGCCGCATCGATCTGCTGCCTGGCGACATAATGTTCGTTGTAGTTGCCAGAAAGAAATGCCGTGCCCGAGACCTTGACGCTAAGGGTTTGCGTCGCTTCGTCGAAACTGGCACTGGCGCCATCGACCGAGGCGAGAGGATAGAACATCTCGGCGCCGATGCGCTCGCCGCCCGAGGTGGGGATGCGTAAGCGCAAGGCCCGCAAGCCCGCTTCTGAGATCAGGTATGCACCATCACCCGCCTGGGCCACCGAGACAGGATCGAGTGGCGTCTGATCGTTGACTGACACGGCGACGAACATCAGCTTGGCGCGTGCATTATCGTCTGCCATTGCCGGCGCCGGAATGCACAAAGAGACAATCAGGACGCACCACGTGGCGATGCGGACGATGCCTTTGCAAACCTCAAGGCAAAGCTGGAGCGGGAACAAGGAAGCGCTCCTCGACCCCTTGCTCATTCGTCAGCACCAGGTTCAAGGAAAGATTGGTCGAGGCCTCGAGGGGAACCTGCCATTCATGCCGCTCTCCAGGCAGAAGATAGACGGCAGCGGAGAAAATGGGCATTGCGGTGCCGTCGGCCTCCATGGCCGATAACCTGACCAAACGCTGATGCACATTGCCGTCGTTGAAGGCACTGACATGGAGCGTGCCGCCTTGGAGCCTGGTTTGCCACGATAAGTGGTGCACCGGCTTGGCCGGGGCGATGAAGACCGGCACACTGAATCTCAGAACAGTCCGCAAACCGGGCTGGCGAACCTCTTCAGGATCTGGCACTTCTTCGATCACGAGGCGATAGGCCTGCTCGGTGTCGCCTGCCTCGTTCTGACGTTCGCCAAAGCGGATGAACTGGGTCTTTTGCGGAAGCACGGTGAAGATGGGAGGATTGAGGATCAATCCGTCGGCTGCTTCCTCGTGTTCGCTGTCCCCCTTGAAAAACCAGCGCACCGGCGAGATTTGCACCCGCACCGGCTGATCACCAGTGTTGCCAACGCGCAGCACCTGAGCGCCCTGGGTCGGCAAAATGGTGAACGAAATCGGATCGATCGACAGCGATGCCGCAGCCACCATGAGCGGGGTGGCCAACAGCGGCACGGCCACAAGGCTTGCAACCAGCAGCCGACGCGTCACGACGCGCACGCGTTTGATGTGCGGATAGCGGCGTTGGCCGAACCTGTTGGGCAGACAGTCGAACATGTGATTGATGCTGGTGGCTAAGGTCGCAAGTGCAGGCGCCTCAGAAAGTAACCGTCACCACCACTTGGTCGGTATAGGTGCCAACAGAAGCACTGCTCTGGCCGGCAGGGACTGACGCGTAGACCGTCAGCGGCACGGCAGCACCAGTCCCCACGCCCGTCACCCCTGTGGCCGAGGTGTTGCCCCAGTTGATGGAGTGGCCACTGTCCTGATAGAGGCCATAGTTGAGATAGACCGGCGTGGTCGCGCCGTTCGAAAGACGCCGCACCGGTGAGGCGTTGGTGGAGCCCGATCCGGGGTTGGTGCCCTGGCTCAAGGTGATGACGGGCACTGCAGCCAGCGTGCAGGTCGAGCTGACGGCTGCGGTTGTGGTGAGCGCTGTAGTGCTGTTGGTCACGATCGGGTCGTAGGCTGCGGTAAAGCCAGTGGTCGAGATGGTGCAGCTTGAGGCGATTGTGACGGTATTCGTCATGGTTGCCTGGGCGGTGCCAGACGCCACGGCATCAAGAGTCAGGATCGTCATCAGCGCGAGGCCCAACGACTTAAAGAGCACGTTCTTGTTCATCGAGATCACCTAATCTGGAATGTGTAAATTTGTTAACGGGAATTGTTCGAGTTGTTGCTAGGGGCACTGCTATCTGGGTGCCGCGTGAACGCCATAATTCGGTGGGCGTCCACGTTTTGTATGACAACACTTCTGCGCAAAAAAATGTGTTAACAATGTGCACGGCAAGAAGGTGTGAGGAGGCGGTAATACTCGCTCGGAAGAGTATTTTTGCGGAGCAACTGTGAAATCGTTTTAAATCGCTAACAATTATTTTTCATTTTCCTGTGTCGCTGCGTCAATGGTGCGATACGAAATCACTCTCGCCGCACACGGCGCGCAGTTGGCACACAACGACCAGCGTGTGATCGTGTGCGCTTCAGTTGGTGTGGTGAAAAGCAAGACAGAGGTGGCAGCAGCGATCACGCCAAGTCCTTGGAAAACAAGGCCGCCTGCTCTGCCAACTGTGTCACTGGTGACAGTGGACGGTGCAGTTGCTGTTGTCGGCTGGGCGCTGTAATGAGCAGAGTGGGCTGCTCTTGAGCGATTCTGCCGGGCTGCGGTTACTGCTGTGTTGGCTCTGATTCGGCAGGCATGGCAGCCTGCTGTGCAGCGCGCGCGCTCCTGAGCTCTTCTAGGTAGCGAGCCTGCTCCTGGTCATACAGCGAGCGGATTTCCTGCTGCATGGCCGCGCTCTCGGCCTCGAGGTTGGCGAGCCTCCCCGCAAACTCGGCGTGCTTCTCGCGAATGATCTGCACGGCCTGTGCACCTTCGTCCTGACGCTCTTGCGCGGCGTGGAACTCGCTGGCATGCACGCTGTTGTACTGCTCGCGCAGCGCCAGGCGCTGCTGCTGCAAGGTGGCCAGTGCCGCATGCGTTTGTTCGATCAGCTGGTGCACCCGCAACTTGACGTCTGGATCCGTGACGGCGCCTTCTTGCAGGGCCTCGCGTGCCTGATCGTTGGCCTGCTGCCTTTGCGTCAGTTCGGCTTCACGCGCGTTGAAGCCGGCGATCATCTGATCGGTCTCGAGGCTTTGCTTGCGTCCGCTTGCAATATTCTCGTCGGACCACGCCATGTTCTGCAGGAACAGTGCGTTCATGCCGTCCTGGTAGAGGTGGCGTTGTTTGCTGGCGCTTTCCACGGCGGCATCGAGCGCCTGACGCTCGGCGCTCAGCGCATCGCTGCCCGCCGGATTTCTGGCGTAGCCCTCGTCTAACGCGGCGCGCATGTCTTCAATCGCGCGACGGCGCTGCTCCAGATCCGGCAGCATCGCCTTGAGTGTCGCGAGCCTTTGCTCTGCTTCCTGACGATGCGCGTCAATGGTCGCCTTGCGCTCTTCGGTCATCTGCGTCACGTGCTGCGCCAGGGCGCGTCGCTCGCTCGCCAGCTGGGCCAAGTCTTTGCGAATCTGGTCACCGACATCACGCAGATCCCTGAGCGCTTTGCCAAGTCCGCGGCGGGTTGCGAGGAACGGCGCGACCTGCTGCGAAATCTGCATGCGCAGGGCGGTGATGGTGTTGCGCTCTGCCAGCAACGCCTGCTCGCGGCTGTTGAGCGCTGCACGAGTCTCATCTGCTTGAGTTCGCTGCTGGTCGGCCTGCGCGTTACGCTGCTCAAGGCCCTCCTTGTTGCTGTCGGTCTGCTGCTTGAGCTCGACTGCAGCCTGGTTCATTCTGGCACGCAGCTGTTCCACCACGCGCTGACGATCTGCACGACGTTGTTCGATGATCTTCTGGATCTCTGCGTGCTTGGCATTGATCAGGTCTTCATTCGGTCCCGGCTTGAAGAAGTCCGGCACGCTCGCCAGCACGCGCGGGCGCTGATTGGCGTCGGGCGCCACAAAGCCTGCCGTGTTGGGATCGATGGCGGCCTCGCCGGCGTCGGTCACGATGCTGGTCTCGCCCACGAATACCTTGTCGTAGGTACCGGGCGGACCTTCGGCAGAGCCGGGTGGCAGATAGCGGGTCTCATGATCGGTGCCGCGAATGCCGATGGTGGCGGTCGGCGTCTGGATCTGATAGGCCTTGCGGTTGTACTTGCCGATCCAGCCGGTCACAGAGCGCATGCCTCCGGCCACCAGCTTGAAGATGCCATTGTCGTCTTCACCACCGTCGGCCTTGTAGGAAAGGATCTGCATGCGGCTGTTGGCACGCACCGCGATGAAACCGGAATCGCCCATGGTGATGAGCGCTTCGCTTGCCTCACTGGTCAGTACGAAGTCGCCCTCGTTGAGGACATCTCCCACGCTCGCAAAACGGCTCGGCTTACCCGCCGCGAGGATGCGTACTTGCCCTGTCACCACGTCGATCCGGCCAGCCGGCGGCGTCAGAGCCTGTGCCGTCTGCGCCGTCTGCGTTGCCTGCGCCGTCTGCGCCGTCTGCCCCGACTGGCACCATGCCGTCGCGCTGGCCAGCAGCAGGGCCATCGCCGCCAGCTGGCGCGCCCTCGTGACGTTCAGACCATCGGGCCGATGTGGGACCATGTTCGACAGTGACAAGCCGGGTATTGTGAGGGACAGCACGCAGGCGGGGTGTTTTTGTTGAACCTAGGCGAGCGTGGTTGCAGAATAGCGCGACTTGGCCATACTTGCCCACCCTCACCGCACACGCACCAGCCTGATTGGCATGGAAGCTGCAATGCGCTAATCCGCCGCCCGGTCGAAAAAGGTGGCGCCTGTCGGTGTTACGGGTGATCCTGACGGGCTTGCAACGACGCTCTCGCAGCGCGCTCTCGCGGCGGCGCACATTGAGTCAACCCGGTACGGTGTCAGCCACTTGTCTACAGCATTCACTCATTTTCTGGATCGGCCGCGCCTGAAATGGGCCTTCGCAGCAGTCCTTCTCCTGCTGTGCGCGCAGAGCGTGTCGATCAGCCTGACCTATCACGCCTGGGCGCCTGATTCGACGCCGGCCTTTCTCACGGCCTACTTCTTCCTCTTCGTCCCGCCATTTAGCGCCATGCTTGCCTGCTGGCGGCTGTCAAGGCAGCGTGACTCGCTGACACGCGCCAACTGGGGGCTGGTGGCTGCGGGCATCGCATTGTGGTGCGCGGGCGTGGCGCTGTCGGGCTGGGCTGACGCCACCGGCCATGCGACCGACACTGTTGCATCGGCCGAGGACCTGACCTACTTCCTGTACGGCGTACCGATTCTGCTTGCGATCTCGCTGCCGGCTGCCAACCAGCGCTTGCGACTGTTTGCAGCCATCGATGGCCTGCAGGTGCTGATCGCGGGCGTTCTGGTCTATATCCAGATCTTTGGCGTGATCCCCTTTACCACCACCGCCCAGCCGGTACCGATCAATCTCCTGGTGCGGACCTACAACCTTGAGAATCTGGTCCTGGCGGCTGCGGCCAGCATTCGGCTGTTCGCGGGTTCGGGCCCTGCCGAAGAAAAGCGCTTCTTTCGCATGCTGGCGGCCTTCCTCTGGTGCTACGCGCTGTGCAGCGGCGTGTACAACGCCCTGGAGCTCGAGGAGATGAACCAGATCGGACCGCACGATTTGCTGCCAGGGCTGCCTTTCCTGATGTTCGCGCTGCTGGCCTACGCCATACCGAAACGCAGCGTGCTGCCCGAGGAGGTGACGCGCGCGCAGAGCGGACTGGCCATCTTTATCGAGAACGGCAGCCCGATCCTTTTTTCGTTCGCGCTTTTGGCGCTGGGCGCATCGATCGCCCGCACCAATTTCGCGGTCGGAATTTCTGCCATCAGTCTGGCGCTGGTGCTCTACGGTGTGCGCGCTACTTTGCTGCAGAGCCGCTATATCGCCTCGCAGGTCGCGTTGCGCAGCGCCAAGGAAAGAGTCGAGCAACTGTCGCTGCAAGATGCGCTGACCGGCATTGCCAACCGGCGCCATTTCGATCAGGCGGTCGACATCGAGTGGCGCAGGGCAGTGCGTTCTTCGGCGCCACTCGCGCTGCTGCT
>CAZZVZ010000175.1:0-6987 GCA_964657655.1 Gammaproteobacteria bacterium
CTGTTCGATCGAAATGGCCGGGGACAGACCCTCGATCAGGTCGACATCGGGCTTTTCCATCAGCTGCAGAAACTGGCGCGCATAGGCCGACAGCGATTCGACGTAGCGACGCTGACCTTCGGCGTACAGGGTGTCGAATGCCAGCGACGATTTGCCCGAGCCCGACAGGCCGGTGATCACGATCAGCTTTTCGCGCGGCAGGTCAAGACTGATGTTCTTCAGATTGTGGGTTCTGGCGCCGCGGATACGGATTTCGTCCATTGCTCGAATGCTCGATCGCGCGGGCCGGTGAGGCCCGCAAAGGTTCACATGAAGGTGCTGGGGATGCGCCCTGCATTGCGCGCCGAAAAGGGGCGTCGGCGGGACTCGCGGCAGATCGCGCAACCTGCGCAATCCACGGCGTTCAACAGGGGCAACCTGATACTATAGCGCAAATCATTTACGACACTTGGGACCCCTGCTGGAGGCTGAAACAGCCCCGGCGCCGGCCCCGAAACGAGGAGATAAAACGCATGGCATCAGTCAACAAGGTCATCCTCGTCGGCAACCTTGGTCGGGACCCCGAAACACGCTACATGCCAAATGGCGAAGCCGTGACCAACGTCACCATTGCCACCAGCGACAACTGGACCGACAAGACCAGCGGCGAGAAGAAGGAAGCAACCGAGTGGCATCGCGTCACGTTCTATCGCCGCCTGGCCGAGGTGGCCGGCGAGTACCTGAAAAAGGGCTCGTCGATTTATGTTGAGGGCAAACTTCGCACGCGCAAGTGGCAGGACAAGGATGGGCAAGATCGCTACACCACGGAAATCATCGCCGACGTGATGCAGATGCTGGGCGCCAAGGGCGGCGGTGGCGGTGGCGGGTCTGCGCCGATGGATGACGCACCCTCCTACGCGGGCCGCGGCGAGGGCAGTTCGCAGCGCGAGCCTGCAGCCAGGGCCGCCAAGCCCGCAGCCGCGAAAAAGCCGGCGTCGACCTTCGAAGACATGGACGACGACATCCCGTTCTAAGTCCGCACGAGCAGGTCGCTGTCGATCAACCCGGGAACGCCAGGCGCGTCTCGGGTTTTTTTGCGTCACCGATCTGGTTCAGGCTCTGCCTCGATTGGGTCGGGTCAGTCTGTTGTGTTAATGGTCTTCGATGCTCCAGTCGATCGATGCCATGAGGGCACGAAGTTTCGCGGCACGATTCGGATTGGCATGTTCGACGAAGCCGATTCGACCGAGCAAATGGGCCTTGAAATCGACCAGGTGTGATCGATTCTGCTGCTGGGCGCCATGTCGTGCGCAGTTCGTCAGAATCGCCTTCAGCCGATCGTATTTACGTCGGTCAATGTTCGGGAAGGCGTTGACTGTAAGACCTGTGACACGCTGCGACGTCGCGCGCGCCATGAATCTGGTCTTGCGAAAGTTTGGCTCGAATCCTTCTTCGCAAATGATGGCGTAGACCATATCCGCGAAGCGCTTCATGCGCTGCCGATCCAGAGTCTCGCTCGAAAAAAACAGGTCATCGACGTAGCGGGTGTAGCGTGCTCCGCTCGCGTCAGCCGCTTGCGCCAGGCGCACATCAAGACGCCAGGCCGCCAGGTTTGCGAGTGCTGGAGAAGTGGGCGCTCCCTGTGGCAGGTGACGCGTGCGCAAGTCTGGGTTGCACGGGATGATGACCCGGCCACGCACGGCGCGTGGATCGCGCGTGCCGTCTGGGCGCAAGGCAGCAGCCGGCGTGGCATGCGTCGTGAAGGCCGCCAGATAGCGCGCGGTGGCTGCCGGGTAGCCAAGCGTCTCGAAGATTGCGTGGATTCGCGATGCTCTGATCGATGTGAAGAATCCGGCCAGATCAACGCGTAGCAATGCCCTCCAACCTGTCGTGAGATGCGAAAGGTGCAGTGCGTCGCAGGCGCACGCCACCTGTTGCTGCGTAATGCTGGTTGCTCTTCATCCCCGGGGTAACCCCGAAGTTGCGACGTCTCGAGAGATGCCGCAGCGCTTGGAGCAGCGCACCGCCCGGCCACACTAGTGGATGGCGCAGCGTTGGTCAATCCTCACGGCGACTCACCGGTGAGAACCTGCGAGCGCATCGATGCGTCGCGCGACAGCGCGCATCGCCAATGCGAAATTTCCTGCCTCGGCGGATTTGAAGACCTCGACCGTGGGCCACCACGGCGAGTCGACCTGGCCGATTTTCCAGCGCCAGTCAGCGATGGTCGGACACAGCAGCAGCACCGGCTTGCCAAGCGCTGCAGCCAGGTGAGCGATGACCGAGTCAATGCTGATGACGACATCGAGATTGGCGATCAGCGCCGCAGTCGCCTTGAAATCCTTCATGTCGGACGCGACATCAACGAGGCCAGGCAGCAGCCCCTTGAGACCCTCTCGTTCAGGGCGTGCGTCGACGGAAAGATTGATCCAGTCGACCTGTTGCAGTTCGCTCAGCGCAGCAATGTCCTGGACCGCGACTGAGCGTGCCCAGTCATCGGAGCGATTGGGATTGCCAAACAGACACAAGCCAGCGCGCAGGCGCTTGAGCGGTGCGAGTCTTTCTGCCCACAGGAAGACGCTTTGGGCCGGCGCCTCGATGGTCAATGGTGGCGGTATCCGGTCGGCTGTGATGCCAAGCGCATCGATCAGGCCGAATAGGGAACTCACGCTGTCAAAGCCCAGTTGAACGGCGTCAGGCCGCTCGCTTGAGTCCAGCAGTGGCAAGCCCGTCTGGCCTGCGACCAGCGCCGCCAGTTCGGGTCGCAGCCAAAGACTGGCATCGATCGATGAATTCTTGATGAGTGGCAACAGGCGCAGGCAAATCAGGGCGTCGCCGATGCCCTGCTCCTGGTAGATCAGCAGTTTCGAGGCGCCTTGTGTGTTGCCGGCCCAACGCTTTGGGTTTGCCGCAAATGCTGCCGGATTGATCCTGGGCCAGGATTCGTTGGCGATCCGGAAACCGGCGCCAAACAAGTCGCCGCCCTGACAGATCGATGCGTAGCCGACGGCGCTCCTGATGCGATCGGACTGCGGCGCGAGCTCTGCGGCGCGCTGATAGGCGGCCAGGGCGCCGCGGTCATCGCCGGACACGACCAGGGCATTGCCCGCAGCAAAGAGGGTCTGCGCGTCACTTTCAGAATCTGCGATCAGGGCGCGCGCGAGCTGCACCAGCAGCGAAAAGCCTTCCGCGAAGTGAACGCCGAAGGCAAGCAGAGCTGCAGCGCCCTGAGGCGTCAGGCGGTTCAGCCGCAAACGCTCCATCAATGCAGCGCGCACTTCCAGTTCGATGCCGCGCAAGCCCTTTGGGAAGTGCTGCAAGACGGTCGGCTCGCTCCAGTCGATACGCGCCAGATTGGCAAGGCTGGCCGATGCCTCGGGCGCGAGCGCGAGAGCAGAGCGGAAGTAATCGATCGCCTCGATTGTGCTGCCCGCCTGCAGGCTGAAAGCGCCCGCCATGTTGTGTGCATCGGCGTCGCTCGGGTTGAGCCTGGCGCTTTGCCGCGCGGCACAGACGGCGCCCGCCAGTTCACCTTGCTGCATGCGTACTGCGCCGAGGAACTTGACCGTCAACGCTCCTTCAGGTTGCAGCCAGTCAGAACGTTCCAGTGCAGCGCGCGCTGCAATTAGATTGCCGCTCTGGTAGGCCGCGATGCCGTATTGGCATAGCACCTTAGCATCGTAGGGGAATGCCTGCGACAAGGCGCGCAGCTGCTGTTCATCACGCGTGGCCGCCAGTTGTTGAGGGTTTGCATGCGGAAGGGCAACAGCCGGCAGCGCCAAGCCCTTGATCGCTGCGGATCTCTGGAGGTTTTCTGGCGGCTGAGTGACGTTTACTGCGTAGTCGGGTGCGGCACTCGACTGCCGCAAATCGTCGTCGCCTGCAGCGCCAAAGCCTTGTGCAGTGCCGGTAAAAGGAAGAATCAGCCCGGGTACCTGACCGCGGAAGTCAAATGGTCCGCGTGCGGCCAGCTGCTCGACCAGATGAAAGGCGTCGCGGCACAACACATTGATCGCGACCTCTGCGCGCTGCGATGCTGGATGCCAGAGCGCAGTCCAGCCACTGGTGCGCGCGGACAGGTTTTCGGCCAGTCGCTGGCTGAGCACGAAGCTGTCGGACTCGACATGGATGACGCGCTCGAATCCATAGTGCAGGGCGACGCAGACCGAGCTCAATAGAGCGCGCCACCAGGCCGGGGAGTCGCTCATCTGGGCCCGGCCAAGGCGATCGGCAAAGCGGATCAATGCCTCTCTTGGCAATGCATCCTGGCCGATGCGACTGGCAGCGACGACGGCCAAGGACGGCGGTGCAAATGGCGAGTGATCATCGAACATCACGAGCGCATCGGCCGCGAGGAGGCCGCCTCGATGATGCTCCAGCCAGCGCGCGTAGCGTTGCTGCCACGTGCTTTCGTCGGGGATATCGGCGGAGCAATAAACAAGAGTCTTCATCTGGCGTAGGCGACCAAGGCACGCCGATTGTGCCCGAGAATGTGCCCCCGGGACTGTGCTGAAGTTCGTGCTCCGGTTTTCTGCCTGGCGGGTTCGTGCAGCAGCAACGCCTGGCGCAATACGGGTTGCTTCTAGACTGGCGCGCCTGCTGGCGTGGTGAAGCCCTTGAGGGCGTTGGTGCCGTAGAGGCGCCCTTCCTGGTCAATCAGCAGCGCGTTTTCGCCACGAGCCATCAGATATTCCAGCGCATCTTCTTGTTGCAGCATGGCGATGGTCGAGATCGAGCCTGCATCAAGACACAGTGCTGAAAACACCGACACCGACTGCCAGCTGCGAACCGGCTGGCCGGTCCTCGGATCGAGAATA
This sequence comes from Gammaproteobacteria bacterium, assembly GCA_964657655.1. GTDB lineage: Bacteria > Pseudomonadota > Gammaproteobacteria > Burkholderiales > Burkholderiaceae_D > CAJCIC01. The sequence continues at coordinate 4,797 of CAZZVZ010000175.1, forward strand.
TGACAGTAGCGCTTGCCGTCGACTTCGAAATAACGCTGATAGTCGCCACTGGTGGTGACCGAGCCCAAAGACAGCTGCAGCGTTGCGACCACGTGCCCTGGCATACGTGGATGCGCGATATAGACCGGCCAGGGAGAGCCATCGGGCCTTGGACCGAGAATGCGAACATCACCGCCCAGACTGACCAGCGCCTGTGAGATGCCAAGCTGCTGCAGCACATTCGATGCGCAATCGACGGCGTACTCCTTGCCGATGCCACCGAAATCGAGCTCCATGCCGCGCCTTGGCAGATAGAGTGAGTGGGCCGTGATGTCGAGCAGCGACCATCCGACAAGCGGCAGAATCTGTTCGAGCTGCTGCTGGCTCGGCAGGACGCCAGTCTTGAAATCCCAGGCTTTTCTCAATACGCCAGAGGTCATGTCAAAACGTCCGCCGCTGATGTCGTAGCACGCAGCTGCATGGCGCAGCAGGAACGCGGTCTCGTCATCGATCGCCGTCGGTCTTAGTCCGGCGTCCTGATTGATCCGACTGGTGACGCTGTCTTCTCGATAGCGCGAGAATTTCTTTTCGACGCGTCTGACTTCTGCAATGACGAGCTCGGCAGCATGCGCTGCTTGCTGCCTGTTGTCCGCGAACATTTGTATCTCGTTGTCGCAGGCCATTGCACGAAAGGTGGTGCGGTAAAAGTTCGCGTCTGCTTGCATCTGCTTCAATTGTTAAATGCGCTCGTCATGAAGATACGAGGGGCGCGCGTGCCAGCAATTGGCGCTCCCGCATATTGCTTGACTGTTGTTGCCAATTTCTTGGTGCACCCCAGCAAAAATGTCGCGCGATGGCTCCATGACTGTTCCGCATTAGCTGTGCTTATGCATTGATTTATCAAACAGTTTTCTCAGCTTGCTAATCAACCGCGATATTTGCTTGGGCGCAACGTCTTCACAATTGCGCGTCTGTTCAAAAGTAATGCAGCCGCAGACAATCACGCCTGTCGCAATTGTGACGAACCATCGCATTCGGAGAAAGAACTTGAATAAAACACATCGTATTGTCTGGAGTGAGTCCCGCGGCGCATTCATTGTCGCCCATGAATTTGCAGCCACCTCAGGCAAGCGATCCAGCACCAAATCAGTTATTGCACAAAGTATTGCGGTGGCAGCGCTGATCGCCGGCTCGGGCCAGGCCCTGGCGCAAGGTGTCGTGCTCGGCACCAACGGTGTCGTGAACAATCCGGCTGGCACCACCATCCAGAGCAGCACCGGCAGCCCAGGCGTTGCCGTGTACGGCGCGAAGGCAGGCTCGATTACCAACAGCGGCACCATCACGTCGACCACCGCGGGCGAGAGCAATCTGCTGTACGGCGTATTCGTCGGCACGGCTGGCGGCTTGTCTGGCGGCATCACCAACTCAGGCTCGGTCAGTCTGATCCAGGGTGGCAACATCGGCATCAACATCGTGAGCGGGAGCACGGTTGCCAACATCATCAATGACGGCACCATCACAGGCACCACTGTGAGCGGTATCACCATCGCCGGCGGCAGCCTCGGGTCCGTCTCCAACACCAGCGTGTCGAGCCTGATTTCGGGCGGTACGGTGGGCATCGCGGTCATGGGCGGCGCCACCGCTGCGGGCATCGTCAACGCGGGAACCATCAGTGGCGGTCAGACCGGCGTCTACGTGACCGGCACGGGCACCTCGCTGGCAGGCATCAATAATAACGGCAGCGCGAGTCTGATCTCGGGTGGCACTTACGGCGTCTCGGTTGAATCGGGCGCCAAGCTCGGCACGCTCACCAATCAGGGAACCGTCTCCGGCAGCGTTGCTGGTCTTTACGTTAACGGCAACAGCGCCATCACCAGCTTGAACAATGCCGGTACCGTCACTGGCGTGACCAGTGGCGTGCTGACGCGTGGCGCAGGCGCGACCATCGGCTCGGTCACCAACAGTGGCAGCATCATCGGTGCCGGCAACGTTGGAGCGACCGCGGCGCATTGGATTGCGGCGAAGGAGTTAGCGGATGTTGTGCTGCTGGACGTCGCCGAAGGCATTCCGCAGGGTAAGGGTCTGGATCTGCTGGAGGCCATGCCGATCGAGAAGCGGGACTGCTCGATCATCGGGACGAACGACTATGCGGATACGAAGAACTCCGATGTTGTTGTGGTGACGGCGGGGATCGCGCGAAAGCCGGGTATGA
>CAZZVZ010000176.1:0-5655 GCA_964657655.1 Gammaproteobacteria bacterium
CTGGTGAAGTGTTCGCGCTGCAGTGTGATGGCATTGCCACTCGCATCCATGGCGCCTACATCGATCCAGTCGTCAAGGTCGGCCACGGTTTCGTTGCCGCTTTCGTCGGCACGTCTTTTCTCGGCGTGCACGTCGACGGTCACCAGGTAGCTGTTGTCGGGCTGGCGTTTCGCCTTGGCTGAGACGGCGCGGTTGTCGAAGATGACGATGCGCTCGAACAGGTCCGTGACAAAGCCCTTCTGGTCCGCCGGTGCTGCGTCCTTGAAGCGTTGCACCAGCTCGGTACTGGTCGGATAGGGCGCACCGATGTGCGAATGCGCCTTGAGCATGTCGGCGATGGCGTGATCAACCACATCCTCACCCAGCGCATCCTGTAACGCGTACATCACCAGGCTGCCTTTGTTGTAGTGAATATAGGTCTGGCCCTCGACCTTCTCGAGCGGCACCTCGCGATCGCTCTCGGTGGCACGACCAGACAGATAGCTGTCCAGCTCGTAGGCCAGAAAACGGCGCATGCGGGCATCGCCGTAGCGATGCTTGAGCACCATCAATGCCGAGTATTGCGCGAGCGTCTCGCTCAGCATGGTGGCACCCTGCACATTGGCACCGACCATCTGGTAACCCCACCATTGATGCGACACCTCGTGGGCCGTGACGAAGTAGGGATAGTCGATGTCCTTCGGGTCACGATCGTTGACGCGCGCGATGAAGCCAAGCCCTTCCGAATACGGTGTGGTGTTGGGAAAGGATTCGGCGAACAGCTGGTAGCGCGGAAACTCGACGATGCGAAATTCCTGATACTGATAAGGTGCAAAGTGGGCGGTGTTGTAGGCCAGTGCATCGCGCACGCCCGCGAACATGCGCTGCAGATCGAACTCGTGGCCCGGCTGATAGTCAATCACGATCGGCACGTCGCCCGCAGGACCGTGCCACACGTCGCGCGCCACGGCGTAGCGTGCCGACTGGAAGGCGAAGAAGTTGAGCATCGGCTGCGTACCCTGATAAACATAGTGCTTCTTGCCGTTTGCCTGGTAGCTGCGTACCAGGCGCCCTGGCGCCACGGCCAGCTGATCAGGACTGGTGCTGATGTCGGTATCGAAGTCGATCAGGTCTGCATCATCAGCGATGTAGTTGGTGGCGAGCCCGACCGGATCGGTCTGACTACGCATCGGCGCGCGTGCCAGCAGGTGATATTTGGTGCGGTCTGCAGGACGGGTCAGCTCACCTTCGGCGTCATATCCGATGTGTGGCAACAGCACGCGGCCGTTAAAGAAGCTGCCGTTGCCGACTACGGCTGTTTGCTCGCGGCCGGCAGCAAAGCCGGGGTTGCTCAGGACCACGTCAAACTGCAGCGTGGTGCGCTCGCCCGCCAGCAGCGGTGTCGTGAGATGCAGCTGGCGCATGCCGAGCCGTTGATCGTCGATGGCTTTGGTGAAGGGCCGGTCGAGCATCACATTGAGGAGATGGAAATTGAGATCTGACGGGAAATCGACGTTGAGGAAGCTGATCGGTTGCGCGCTGCGATTCTCGAGCACGTAGCTTCCGTGCGCCTTGAGCGAACGCTCGATCGGATCGATCTCGATCGCAGTCGAGACACGCGCGATCTTGGGCTGCAACATATCGACCATGGCGCTGCGGTAAGTCTTCTCGTACTCAGCCTGCTGCTGCTTGTTTGACGAGGCGGTCTGGTACTGGTTGAGAATATGGGTGTTGTAGTAGATCCAGCCACCCATGCCGATAAAGCCGAGCAGTGCCGCAAGCGCAATAGCGCTTAGCACCGGACCGGTGCGCCGCCTGGCTTCGGCCACCCGTTCTGCAAATGATTGCGGCGTGCCGCGGCGCATTGAGAGGTAGCCCAAAACCAGCAGCAGCACCGAGAACGCACCCCAGTACCAATCGAAGGCACGCAGCGCGACGAGCGTGTGGCCAAAGCCATTCATATCGGAGTAGGTGATGTCGGCTGTCTCGCCAAAGCGGTACAGATTGTCCTCCAGGCCCATCGCCGATGACGCGATCAGGGCGATGTAGAACAGTGCCAGCAGGAAGTGACTCAGATACTTGTGGTTGACTACTGCGTGCACGGTCAGGGCCAGCGCGCACAGGAACCACAGTTCGATCAGCTGGATGCCGAACAGATCGTGCAGATAAAGGCCGATTTCGAGACGGGTGTAGCCGTGCGTCAACTGGATGGCGATCCCGCACACCAGCAACACCAGCTGCAGCAGCGCGGGGACCGCCATCAGAGCCAGCAGTTTCGCCAGGTAGAGCGTGCGGCTCGGTACCGCACTGGCATCGACCATCTGGTCGATGCGCACATCGCGCTCGTGCCAGATCAGCTCACCCGCATAGAAGGTGATGATGATGAGCATGAAGAGCACGAATGGATCGGCCAGTAGATCGATCATCTGGAACGTCACCGGCCAGGTGGACGTGCCATAGATCCGTCCGGCTGCAATCGCAAGCGTGATGGCAAGCGCCACCCCGGCAAACACCAGCACGCCAAAATAGATGTTGCCTAGAATGCTGCGCAGATAACCGAGCGCGAGGCGTGTCAGCGAGAAGCGCTGCTGACCCATGACAAACGGCTCGGACAGCAGCGTGGGCTTTGGTGCCGGATACCTGGCACCGGCCAGTTCGCGCTGTGCCTTTTGTGCGTCGCCTGCAAACACCGGCAGCGAAAACCGCCAGCTGCCAAATGCTGCCACGATTGCTGCAATCGCGAGCCAGACCAGGCGGTTGTCGAGCAGCGCACCGGTCATCTCCAGCGCGCGGTGGTTGCGTTCTGGCGCCGTCCAGTAGCGTGTCGCGAGCGTTAAGGCGCGACTGCCAAAGGGATCGGAGATCGCCACCAGCAGACGCTGGTCGATATCGTGCATCCATTGCGAACTGCCGATCCACAACATGACGATCAGCACGCTGCCGATGTAGACCGGCAGCATGCGCCGCGTGACCGCGGCGAGGAAAAAGAACAAGGCACCAATCACCAGTCCGTCGGGCAGCGCCAGCATCAAATAGGGGCGCAGGTAGGCGGTCCACTGGTTGGTCTCAAGGCGCGCCGCCTCGACGCCTGGCAAGAAGGTGGCACACCATGCCCCAAGCGGCGCTGCGGCCAGGATCGGGGCAACCACGCCATAGGCGCCAAGGAATCGTCCGAGCAGATAGTCAGCCTTGCTGATCGGTGCCGATGCGAAGAAACTGGCGGTGCGGTATTCGATATCTTCCTGCAGCGCACGGGCCATGATGGCGGCCACCACAATCATGGAAAAAGCCGTCAGCGACACGATCAGGCGCGCCAGCGCGTAGGGAGAGTTGATGGCCAGATGCGCTGCCCCGAAGCCCAGGTCGGCATCGGGAAACACGCCACCTGATGCAGCCATCCACAGGAAACTGAGGGCGAAGAACACGGCGAAATAGACCAGGCTCGAAATGCGTCTGACGCGCGTTTGAAACTCGAAGCGTGCAATGAAAAGGCAGTGCCGCATGATGATCTTCAGACGACCTGCGCTTCTTGTGCGGCCGGCAGATGATGGCCGATGGCCGCGAAATAGGCGTCTTCGAGAGTCGGCTCGACCGGCACGAAACCCTGCGCAGGAGACTCCTCGGCGATCACGTGCAGCACCGTCTTGCCGGCCATGAGACGGGTCGAGATGACGTTCAGCCGGCTTGCCAGCTCGGCCACTTCAGAGCGGTCGACAGCGCGCCCGAAGACGCGGCCGGACAGACGCCTTGCAATTTCGCCTGGCGCGCCTGCCACCAGCACTTCACCGTGATGCAGTACTGCGAGATTGGGACAGAGATCGGCGACGTCGGCCACGATGTGCGTCGACAGCAGCACGATCACTTCTTCGCCGATTTCGGCGAGCAGATTGTGAAAGCGCACACGCTCTTCGGGGTCGAGTCCTGCAGTCGGTTCGTCGACAATGAGAAGGCGCGGACTGCCGATCAGTGCCTGGGCGATGCCAAAGCGCTGCCGCATGCCGCCCGAAAATGTGCCAAGCGGCTTGCCACGCTGATCCCACAGATTGGTCTTGATGAGCAGGGCCTCGACCATGTCGCGTCGCGTGCCGCGGCCGCTGACCCCCTTTAATTCGGCCAGGTGGGTCAACAGCGCCGCGGCGGACATTTTCGGGTAGAGCCCGAAATCCTGCGGCAGGTAGCCAAGGATTGCGCGCACCTCGGTGCGCGAGCGCAATACATCGATGAAGCGATCGCCATCTTGCAGCTGCACCGAGCCGCGGTCGGCGTCCTGCAGGGTTGCAAGAATTCGCATCAGCGTCGACTTGCCGGCACCGTTCGGGCCGAGCAATCCGAACATGCCATGACCGATCGTCAGACTGACATCGTTGAGCGCGGCGACACCATTCGCATAGGTCTTCGACAGTGCCGTGATATGCAATTCCATGGATTCTCCAGTGTTCCACGCAGACTAGTGCTGAGCCTGCCGGACGCGCAACAGTTGTGCGACCAGCCGCGCCCGCGTCTGGATGAAATGCCCCTGCGGAAGCTCAGGGCGCGCTTTGAAAGGCGCGAAAGGCGAGTGCCAGCTGGTCCGCCAAAAGCGCCAGGGCATCGCTTTGCGCGGCGACGCTCGCCTGCGCACTGCTGGCACCGCCGGCATTGCTGGCGCCATTGGCAACCAGATGCACGTGGCCGCTCTTGGAGCGCTCCGTGGTGCGCACCGCAGCCGGTGGTGCATCGCCGCTCGCCGTCGCGACCGGTGCCACGTAGCTGTCGCGCATGGTCCAGATGGCGTCGAGCGTCACCCCGCCCTGTTTGCCGGCATCGAGGTGCACGACATCGATACTGATGCGATAGCGTGCCCGGGCACTGGCGTCCTCGGGGTAGGCAGCCACGGCTGGAATCTGCAGGCGGCTTTGCAGATCCTCGGCCAGGGTCCGTGCGATTCCGTGGGCCAGCGGCTCACCCCAGCGCGCCTCCTCGAACAGCTCAATGCGTTCGCCATCGAGGAACAACACCAGCTGTGGCCGATCGAGGGTGCCTGGAATGGTGACCGCGCTGACGGCCACGCTTGCCGCCTCAGCTGCGCTGCCGTCGACGCTTTGTACTGCGCCCGCAGGCGGTCTGGCAGCAAGCGTATAGAACCGCGTTGGCGCCGAGCTGCAGCCAAACAGGGCCACAGTTAACGCCGAGCAACACGCTGCGTGACTCAATCGTGCGAGACTGCGCTTCACTGTGCGTTCTCCTTGGCATCGCTCGGCTTGCCCTTGATGAACATCTCGGGATGCTGCTGCACATAGTCGGTCAGCACACGCACCGATTCGGCCGCTCTGGTCAGCTGATGCAGCGCCTCGCGCACGTCCTGCTGCAGCGGTGCGTCGGCAGACAGCAGCTGGTTGGCCGATTGAATCGTCTGGCGTGCCGAGTCGAGCGTGGTCTGCAACTGCGGCGCGATCTGGGTGTCGACCCGGTGCAACACCCGGTCGGCGTCGTTCAAGGTCTTGTTAAGGGTCTGCAGATCGGTGCGCAGATCGATGGCGATCTTGTCGAACGGGATCTTGTCGATCTTCTGCGCGATGTCCGTCAAGGACGCCTGCAGGTCCTCGATGCTACCCGTCACCGTCGGAATGACGTGCGGGCTTTGCGAGTTGTCGACCTTGACCGAGGGCGAATTGGGGAAGAAGTCGAGCGACACGT
>CAZZVZ010000176.1:5665-6979 GCA_964657655.1 Gammaproteobacteria bacterium
CGTATTTCTGGCCCGTCAACAGGTTGCCGGTGCGCAACTGTGCTTTGAGGCCACGCGAGATGGCACGCAAGATCGTGGCGTCAGGTGGCAGTTCGGTGGCCACTGCAGGCGGCGAATTCTTGGGCAGCAGCCGATCCGGATAGAGATCGAGTTCGACCGGGAAGCGGTAATCCATCTTGTCGGGGTCGAACACCACGTCGATCGATTTGACTTCACCGATCTGCAAGCCGCGGAACTCGACCGGCGCACCGGCCGACAGGCCGCGCACGGACTGCGTGAAGTAGGCCATGATGGTGATGACCTCGGATTCGGTGCGTCTGAAAGCCTGCGTCTGATTCTGATAGAGCGTGAACTTGGTATCTCCTGGCACCGTCTCGCCGGTGGGCAGGTCGGGTGGCGACAGGAAGGCCACGCCGCCCAGCAAAATGGCGGCGACCGATTGGGTCTGCACCTTGAAGCCGCCGGAATCAAACGAGAAATCGACACCGCTGGCATGCCAGAAGCGCGCGTTCGAGGTCACGAATTTCTCGTAGGGCGAATGCACGAAGATATGCAGCGTCACGCCCTTGCCGTCGGAATCGAGATCGGTCGCGGTCACCTGGCCCACCTGCACGCGCCGGTAGAAAAGGGGCGAGCCGACATCGAGCGAGCCGAGCGTGTCGCCATGCAAGATGAACTCGGCGCCCGGATCGTCGGTCAGGACCGTGGGCTGTACTTCAAGGCCCTTGAAATCACGTGCCGAACGCTTGGCATTGCCTGCATCAAGGCCGATGTAGGAGCCTGAGATCAGCGTGGCCAGTCCGGAGATCTGACCGCCTGCAATGCGCGGGCGCACCACCCAGAACTTGGTGTCCGTGACCAGCAGCTTGGCCGCATCATGGGTCATGTCGGCGTCGACAATCACGCCCTTGCTGTTGTCGGAGATGCGCACATCCTTGACCACGCCGATGTCGACATTCTTGTACTTGATATGGGTCTTGCCGACCTCGATGCCCTCGGCGTTCTTCCATGCGATATGAATGGTCGGTCCCTGATCGAGAATCGCCTTGATCATGACCCCAATGCCGATCACGACGGCCAGAATCGGAATGATCCAGAACCATGGGAAGGCGCGCCCGCGCCGCGACACGATGCGTGCTTCGGGCAGATCGCGCGGCGAGATCGGCGAAGGTGCTGCGGGTGGGGTCGTCTCAGCCATGGGCCATCTGGTCGGATAGGGCAACTGCGCGTTGCTGGGCCAGCTCTTCTGCTTCTTCTTCCTTGGAGTCCCACATCAAACGCGAATCGAATGAACGCGAGGCCATCAGGGTCAGG
>CAZZVZ010000177.1:0-6941 GCA_964657655.1 Gammaproteobacteria bacterium
ACGCGACTCTGGTCACGCCAGCAGGTTCTGGCGCGGGCGGTTTTGGAGGCGGCAGTGCCAATCCCCCGGTGCCGACCGGATCTTTGCCGCCGCCACCGCTGGTTCTGCCGGCCGCACCCAAGTCGAACGCGGTGCTGTTTCTTGGCCTGGCAGCGACGCTTGTGATTGTGCTGGCAGCCACCGGCTATTTTGTGATGCAAAAGCGCTCGCAGGGCTGGTCCGTGGCTGCCACGGCGCCGGTGAGCGCGTCTTCGGCGGGCAGCGCGCAGCCCGCACCTGCCATGACGAACCCAGTCACTCCCCCTGCGGCGGGTGTGCCTGCAACCGGCGTGGTGGCATCCAATGCAGCCGCCGTGACGCAGGCGCCGGCCGTGGACAACGGCGTGGCCACCATCACCGCGATCGGTGTGGTCGATCCCGATGACTCGCGCTACCAGCACGATCCGCAGGCCCTGCAGCAGGCGGCCATCGAGGATGCACGACGCCAGCTGATCGAGAAGGCCGCCGCGCTGTACGTCGAGCAGAGTTCTTTGGACCAGAACTACGCGGTGCTAAAAGACAAGCTGCTGGTGCACAGCGACCAGTTCATCAAGGCAGTGCTCGACCAGCAAAAGCCGGTACTCAACGGGAGTGGTCTGATGTCGGCGACGCTCAGCGCCAGCGTCAATCTGCGCGCGGTGCAAAAGAGCTTGAACCAGATGTCCAATGACGAGCGCGTCGCCTTCATCAGGCGCAATGGCGATCCCAAGATCGCAGTCAACATTCTGTCGCGCAGCCAGTCCGACGGCGGCGAGACCGCGCCGGCTGAATCACTGGTGGCCGAGAACCTGTTGAAGGACCGCATCCGTTCCTTCGGCTTTCGCGTCGTCAGCGACGGTGCCGGCAGCAATCAGCCGGATTTCCTGATCGATGGTGAAGTGCATTTCAAGAAGCTGTCGGCCAAGCTGGCGGCATCGGGCATCACCATCGAGAAAGTGGTGCTGACCTCGTGGACCGTCAAAGCGACTGACCACAAGACGGGTGAAGACATCTATACCAACACCAAGATTCCAGAGAAGCAGTCGTGGAATTCCGAAGAGCAGGCGCTCTCGGATGTCGGGCGCCTGATCGGCGATGAATTCAACAAGGGGTTCTTTCTCGAGTACTTCCAGTACCCCGTGACCCAGACCAGTCTTGAAATCAGCGGCCTGCCACCCGGCAGCGCGCAGGCGCTCCTGACCGAGATCAACGGTCTGGGCGATGTGCTCAACGCCAGCCTGGCACCGGCTCAAAGCGCCACCGCGCCTACGCTCATCAATGCCAATCTCTCGACCAGCACCTCGTCGATGGCCGAATCGGTGCAGGGCGCCATCTTTCAGCCGATCAACGCCAAACTCGGCAAGCGCTGCTTTAGTGTCACCGCGGCCAGTGAAGCACGCGTGCAGGTCCAGTTCCAGGCGATCTGTGCCGATGCCGAGACGCTGGCCCGGCTCGATCAGCTGCCACCGGCGTTTCTGATGAGCGCGCCCAGCATCCGGCGCGAGGATATCGTCAAGAATCCGAGCATCCTAAAACGCATGAGCGTCTAGGCCAGTTCCTTCACCGACAGGGTGAATTCCAAGGCATCGGCGCCGGCTTCTTCGGCGGTGTGGCCAAAGCCGATCCGGCCGCTGCCGTGCAGAGGCATGCTCTCATGGCGCAGCACCACGTTGTCTTCATCGCCGATCTTGAGATAAGTGCCGTTGGTGCTCTGATCGAACAGGATGAATTTGTCGCGCTGGCGCTCGATGCGGGCGTGGACCCGTGATGCGCGTGCGTCGCGAATCACAAGACCGCAGCCAGGATCGCGGCCCATCGTCAGGGGTTCGCTATGCGCATCCATCTTGATGCTGGCATCGGCGCTGCGCAGTTCCAGCTCGATTTCCCTGGCGCGCGGCTTGATCGAAGGCGCCTTCATGGTCAGCTCGGAATTTTCCTGCCAGATCACTTCGGCCACCAGCACGTCTTCTGCCTTGCCCTTGACGCTCAGTGCATCGAGCCCGCGCGTCGAAAGCCGCAGCAGCTCAGGCAGCAGGGCGACAGTGCTCTGGGTGGTGAAGATCTGTCCGGCCTTGGCCAGTCCTGCCATGCGGGCCGCGGTGTTGACCGTGTCGCCGAACACGTCGCCGTCGACTTCCACCACCGGTCCGAAATGAAAGCCGATCCTGATGGCAATCTTGTTGGTGCCAAATGGCGGCAGATCGGAGATGCGCTGCTGCATCTCGGAGGTGGCCTGCATGCCGTCTTCGGCGCTTGAGAAAACCGCCATGATTTCGTCGCCGATGGTCTTGATGACGCGGCCACGGTAGGTCTGCGTGACCCGCCGCAGGATCGACAGACAGCGTTCCACCGCCGCCAGCGCCTGCTGGTCACCGATGGTTTCGTAAAGCCGGGTGCTGCCCGCCACGTCTGCGAACACCAGACAGAGGCTGTGCGGAGTATTCATGCAGGAAAAAGGAAAGGATCCTGACCGAACGGCTGTGACAAGGGCACCTGGCATTTACGGTGCATAACAGCGAGCGAATTTAACACGAAGCGCAAAGTGCAGATACGGCTGCGGTCAAACCGCCACTGGGAAGACCACTATTCCAAAGGTGCATGGCGTCGCTATACTGGGCTCGCGGCGTCCCGGTCGGGCACTGCAAACCCCCAGAAAAAACGCTCCAGATGGCGGCCTTTCGAGGCGCATCGACAGAGCTCAACGAGGAGACTAGAAATGCGTGTCGCCAATCTCATGGCGCTGGCCTTTGCCGGCGCAGCCCTGCTCGCTCCCCTGTCACAGGCCTATGCCGTCGATCTTCCGCCGGGGCGCGTCGAACTCAAACGTGCTGACCTGTCTGGGGCGCCCGGCATGGAAGTGATCAGTTCCATTACTGAATTCAAGCCGGGTGAAACGGTGGCGACCCATCTGCACCATGGCATCGAGGCTGGCTATGTGGTGCAGGGTGCCGAGATTCAGGCGCCGGGCCAGCCGCCCAGCCGCATCGAAACCGGCACACCGGTCTTCAATCTGCGCGACGCGGTACACGGTGGCTACAAGGTGATTGGCGACACGTCACTCAAGATCTTCGCGGTCCACGTGGTCGACAAGGACAAGCCTTTGTACGACCTGCCTGCCAAGTAACTCCTAAATGCATGCGCGCCGCAGGCTCGGCCTGCAGCGCGCGGCATGATTTGCCGATTAACGCTTGTTTAGACGAATTACCAACAGGCCGCAGAAAAGCGTTGCACGAAGGGTGGCGCCTCATGGAAAGTAGCGGTTCGGCAACTTTGCCAATTTCCTACCGAGACCATGCAAACCTTGTGCAAGTTTGGAAAAGCCGTTGTGAAGCGTTCGCCCGTCATGGCGGCGCTGTTGTTGACGCTGGTCCTAAGCGCTTGCGGCGGCGGCGGCGGTGGCGGCAGTTCCAGCACAGCGTCTGGCAGTGGCGGCTCGACCAAGAGCACCGGCACCGGTGGCTCGAGCGGCGGTACCACCGTGGCCCCGCTCTCGAATGATTTCACTTCGGTCGCCCAGCAATGCTCTGCACCGCGTCCGGCATCGACCGTCAATCCGTTGAACGGCAGTCTGTATGGTGACAAGCAGGGCACCATCCTCACCGAAAACGAATTCATCCGTGACTATGTCTACGACACCTATCTCTGGTACGCAGACGTGCCGCAGACGGCTGATATCAACCAGTATGTGATCGGCGGGACTGTGCCGTACGTCAATCCAGCCAATAACGAGCGCGAACCGGACGAGAAGCTCACCACCGACTACCAGGTCGTTGACGCATTTTTCAACAGCCAGCGTTCGCCGCTGTTCACGGCTTCTGGCAAGCCGAAGGATCAGTTCCATTTCACCTATCCGACCACCACCTGGGTCGCGATCGAGCAAAGTGGGGCGGTGGCCGGATACGGATTCACGCCGCAGGTGCTTGAAGCCTATCCGCCTCGCAACGTCGCGATTGCCTATGTCGACGCCAACACCCCGGCCGCGACGGCAGGCCTGACGCGCGGGGAGCGGATTGTCGCGGTGGATGGCGTGGATGTGGTCAACGGCAGCGACGTCGACACCATCAACTCCGCACTGTTCTCGCCGGCAGCCGGAAGTTCTCATGTCATTAGCGTGCAGTTTCCCCAGTCGGCATCCGGACAGGACTATACGTTGCAGGCAGCAGTACTGCCCGAAGTTCCGGTCGAGAATGTCATGACTTTGCCAGCGCCCAACAACACCGTCGGGTATATGCAATTCAATGAGCATATCGCGACCGCCGAGGGGGCTCTGTACCACGCCATGATGGCCCTCAGCACTGCCAATGCAGACGGCCCCGTCACAGATCTGGTGCTTGATATCCGCTACAACGGTGGCGGTCTGTTGGATATCGCCAGTGAACTTGCCTCGATGGTTGCAAGTAGCGGCTCGACCAGCGGCGTGACTTTCGAGAAGGAGAGCTTCAACAACAAGAACCCATTTGGACTGACGGCGTCGCAAGCAACCACGCCGTTCTGGCAGACGACGCTCGGCTACGATTCAAGCGTTGCAGCCAACACGGCCTTGCCGCACCTGAACCTTTCGCGCGTCTTCGTGATCACCACTGCTGCGACCTGCTCTGCCAGCGAAGCAATCATCAATAGCCTGCGCGGGATTGGTGTCCAGGTGATCCAGATCGGCACCACGACGTGCGGCAAGCCTTACGGGTTCTTCCCCGCCGATAACTGCAGCACCACGTTCTTCACCATCCAGTTCGAGGGTGTCAACGCGGCCGGATTCGGTGGCTACGCGGATGGCTTCACGCCAAGCCTTGCAGGAACCAATGCAGGCACGAGCAATCAGGTGTATGGCTGCCCGATCGCGGACGACTACAGCCACGCGCTGGGTGATCCAAACGAGGCCAACCTTGCTGCCGCATTGAGTCTCATGGGTGGAGCGACGTCATGTCCTGCGATGGGAACGGTGAACGCGCACATGCCAGCTCCGGTGGCACACGACCTGACCAAGCCCGGACTGTTTCGACCAGCGATCCACGAAAACCGCTTCCTCGACCTGGCGAGGATGCGCGCCCGCGTGGCGTCGTATCGCTAGTCGAGGCTCATCGCCAGGCTGCCATCATCGAGGACGATGTCTTCATCGTCCTCGGTCAGGAAGCCGCCGCTCTGGTGGGCCCACAGCCGCGCATACAGACCACCTTGTTCGAGCAGCGTGTGATGATCGCCTTGTTCGACGATGCGACCACGATCGAGCACGATGAGACGGTCCATGGCCGCAATGGTCGACAGGCGGTGCGCAATCGCCACCACGGTCTTTCCTTCCATCAGACGTCCGAGACTGCCCTGAATCGCCGCTTCGACTTCTGAATCGAGTGCGCTGGTCGCTTCATCGAGCAACAAGATGGGCGCGTCCTTGAGCATCACGCGTGCGATGGCAATGCGTTGCCGCTGACCGCCTGACAGCTTCACGCCGCGCTCGCCGACGTGGGCATCGTAGCCGCGGCGACCCGCCGCATCGGCCAGATGTTCGATGAACTGATCGGCTTCGGCAAGGCGCGCCGCGCGCTCCATCTCGTCGTCGCTCGCGTCGGGTCGGCCGTACTTGATGTTGTCGCGCACCGAGCGGTGCAATAGCGACGTGTCCTGCGTCACCATGCCGATCTGGGACCTGAGACTTTCTTGCGCCGCCCGGGCAATGTCGTGATTGTCGATCAGGATCCTGCCCTGTTCGATATCGTAAAAGCGCAGCAGCAGATTGACGATGGTCGATTTGCCTGCGCCGGAGCGGCCCACCAGACCGATCTTCTCGCCCGGACGGATGTGTAGGCTGAAATTTTCTATCACCGGCGACTTGTTGCCGTAGGCGAAGGTGACGTCCTCAAAGCGCACGTCGCCGTGTTGGACTTCAAGACGCATCGCGTCGCTGGCATCGGTGACCGTCTTGGGCCGTCCAAGCGTGTTGATGCCGTCTTGCACCGTACCGATATATTCGAACAGCGAAGCGAATTCCCACATCACCCATTGCGAAATGCCGTTCAGACGCAGTGCCATGGCGGTGGCTGCAGCAACAGCACCCACGCCCAGCTGACCCCGGCTCCACAGCCACAGTGAAAGTCCCGCGGTCGAGCCGATCAGCAACACGCTCAGCAGGTGATTGATGATCTCAAAGCCGGTCACCAGTCGCATCTGACCGCGCGCCGAGCGCATGAAGTCCTGCATCGCTTCGCGCGCGTAGGATGCCTCGCGTTTGCCGTGCGAGAACAGCTTCACGGTCGAGATGTTGGTGTAGGCGTCGGTGATGCGACCGGTCATGAGCGAGCGCGCGTCTGCCTGATTGCGCGCGACGCTCGCAAGGCGCGGCACAAAGTAGCGCATGCCAAGGCCATACAGTCCGACCCAGCATACGAACGGCAGCAGCAGCCAGGTATCAAAACTGGCGGCCACGGCAGTGATGGTGATGAAGTAGATACCGACGTAGATCAGGATGTCGGACAAAACGAACCAGGTGTCGCGTACCGCGAGCGCCGTCTGCATCACCTTGGTGGCGACGCGGCCGGCAAACTCATCCTGATAAAAGCTCATGCTCTGGTCGAGCATGGCGCTGTGAAAGCGCCAGCGCAGCCGCATTGGAAAGTTGGATGCAAGTGCCTGGTGTTTCACCAAGGTCTGCAGCGCGATCACGATCGGACTTAACAGCAAGATGACCGCGAGCACGATCAGATGGGTGCGCTGCTCGATGAACAGGCGGTTGGGCTGCACCTGCGAGAGCCAGTCGACCATGTGGCCCAGCATCGAAAACAGCATGGCCTCGTAGGCGCCGATCAGCGCTGTGAAAAACGCCATGGCGGCGACGTAGCGGCGCATGCCGCGCGCGCAATACCAGAGGAAGGCAAAGAACCCCTTGGGCGTGTTCTCGCCTGCCGGGGTTTGCGGATAGGGATCTACAAGGG
>CAZZVZ010000178.1:0-6928 GCA_964657655.1 Gammaproteobacteria bacterium
GCCGAGACCGTGCGTCGACAAAGCGGGCTCAAGCCGCACGCCGATGGCCTGCACATCCGCTGGCCGGACCTGCCCTCTTTGAAGCTCGAGAGTCGACTGCCCGCCAAGCTGGCAGCGGTGGCGGCATTTGCCCGCATCAATCGCATCGACCGAAACATCGTCACGCCTGCACAAGCCAGGGTCGGCATCGTGACCACCGGCAAGGCGCATCTTGATTTTCTCGAGGTGTTGCGCCGTCTCGATATATCGCTTGAAGACCTGGCGGCGGCCGGCGTGGCGCTCTACAAGGTGGGTTTGAGTTTTCCGATCGAAGAGCACGGCATGCGTGACTTCTGCCGCGGCTTGAGACAGGTGCTGGTGATTGAGGAAAAAGGCTCGTTCGTCGAGCAGCAGATGCAAGAGCTGCTCTACAACGACGCAGCGCGCCCGCAGATTATCGGGAAATTCGATCACGAGCATCGCCCGCTCGTGTCTGCGCTGGGCGAATTGCGACCCTCGCGCCTGATTGAACTGGTGGCCCACTGGCTGGCACAGGTCAGCCCGAAGCTTGACCATCGCGATGCGGTGGTTGAATTCCTGGTGCCCGAGCTGCTTTCCAACATCGCTGATTCGGTCAAGCGCCTGCCCTACTTCTGCGCCGGTTGCCCGCACAACACCTCGACGAAAATTCCCGACGGATCCAAGGCACAAGCCGGCATCGGATGCCATTTCATGGCGTCGTGGATGGACCGCGACACCGAAGGCCTGATCCAGATGGGTGGCGAAGGGGTCGACTGGGTGTCGCACGGGCGCTTTACCAAGGTGCCGCACATCTTTCAGAACCTGGGCGACGGCACCTACTATCACTCGGGCTATCTCGCCATTCGCCAGGCGGTCGCAGCCAAAGCGACCATGACCTACAAGATTCTCTATAACGATGCCGTTGCCATGACCGGCGGCCAGCCGGTGGACGGCATCTTGAGCGTCGACAGCATCGCCCGCCAGGTCGAGGCCGAAGGTGTCAAGAAAGTCGTGGTGGTCAGCGACGACATCGACAAGTACCGGCCCATCCATCATCGCTTTCCTGGCGGCACCGAGTTTTTGGCGCGTGAGGGACTCGATGAAGTGCAGCGCCGTCTGCGCGAGATCGAAGGTGTCACCGTGCTGATCTACGAGCAGACCTGCGCTGCCGAGAAACGCCGGCGCAGAAAGCGCGGCGAGGCCGTCGATCCAGCCAAACGCCTGTTCATCAACCAGTCGGTGTGCGAAGGCTGCGGCGACTGCGGCGTGCAGTCCAACTGCGTGGCGGTGCTCCCCGACGAGACAGAACTTGGTCGCAAGCGAAAGATCAATCAGTCATCGTGCAACAAGGACTATTCGTGCGCCAAGGGGTTCTGCCCGAGCTTTGTCAGCGTCGAGGGTGGCCGGCTGAAAAAACGCAGTGGCCTGTTGGCCAGTGGACGCGCCAGGTTCGATCAGCTGGTCGCCGGACTCGCAGCTCCGGCTCCGCACGCATGGCTTGCACCCTATGATCTTTTGATCACGGGCGTGGGCGGTACCGGCGTTGTCACCATCGGCGCCATCGTTGCCATGGCCGCCAATCTCGAAAACAAGAGCGCCAGCGTGCTCGACTTCATGGGATTCGCTCAAAAAGGCGGCTCGGTGCTGTCTTTCGTTCGTCTGGCCGACCGGCCCGAGCGGCTCAACCAGGTTCGCATCGACGCGCAGCAGGCCGACGCCGTGCTTGCCTGCGACGTGGTGGTCGCGGCCTCCCCCGATGCCCTGTCGACCATCCGGCGCGGGCGCACCCGCATCATCGCCAACACCCATCCGGTGCCGGTGGCAGAGTCGCTGAGCAACGCCGATGCTGACCTGCACATGGATGCCCTGCTCGACAAGCTGACCTTTGCGACAGGCGAGGGGCTGCGCCAGGAACTCGATGGCCAGGAGCTTGCAGAACTGTTCTTCGGCGACTCGATTTTCTCGAACATGATCTGTCTGGGCTTCGCCTGGCAGGCCGGCGTCGTTCCGCTCTCGCTCGAAGCACTTGAGCGGGCCATCGTGCTGAACGGCGTGGCCACGGAAATGAATCAGCTCGCCTTTCATCTTGGTCGCCTGGTGCAAGCCGTGCCCGATGCCCGCGAACAACTTGCCGCGTCGGCTTCGGCACCGCCGCGCGAAACACTCGCGAGCCTGGTGAAGAGCGCCGTCGCGCGACTGACCAGCTACCAGAATGCCGCTTACGCCGCGCGCTACAGCACCTTTGTCGAGCGGCTGCGCCAGCAGGAAAGCCAGCTGCATGACGGTGAAGGTTTTCCCTTCACCACCGCAGCAGCGCGCAGCCTGCAAAAACTCATGATGTACAAGGACGAATACGAAGTTGCCCGTCTGTACACAGATGGATCGTTCGAGCGCGCCCTGGGCGAACAATTCGAGGGCGATTTCAAGCTGCGCTTTCACATGGCGCCCCCCACCTTTGCCAAGCCGAACAACGGTGCGCCGCCGTCGAAGGTCAGTCTGGGCCCATGGCTCTGGCCGATGCTGAAGCTGCTCGCCAGATTGCGGCTGCTGCGTGGCAGCTGGCTCGATCCCTTCGGGCGCACCGAAGAAAGAAAACTTGAGCGCCGCCTGATCGAGGATTTCATGCAGCGCTGCGAAGAGTTGCTGCCGCAGCTGAGCGCCGAGAATGTCGGCGTGGCGTGCGAAATCGCGCGCGTTCCAATGCGCATTCGCGGCTACGGCCACGTCAAGCTGGCCTCGCTTGCCATCGCCCGGGCGAGCGAAGCCGAGCTGCTGTCGCGCTTTAATCCGGAGCGCTACGGCCGTCCTGCCAGAACCATCATGACGGAGCAGTTCAGAGGGATCGCAGTGACAAGCGCCTAGCTACCTGAGTGGCTCGGCTCGTCGCTGTCAGTGCTCGAGCCACCGCCGAGGCGCGCCACACAGGACTCAAGCAAGGCGTACAGCCGTTCAACGTCGTTCGCGCCCACGAGGCGCGTAATGTCGGCGTAGTGCAGCTCCGAGCTCGGGGCGATGGACGCCACGATTCTGGTCCCGGCCGCGCTGATCGAAATCTGGGTCGAGCGCAGATCAGCATGATGCGTCTGGCGCCGGATGGCCCGGCGCTCTTCAAGCGTCTTTAACAGGCGCGACAGGCTCGGCAGGCTCAGCAGCGTTTGTTCGGCCAGTTCGCTGGCGCTCATCGGCGCGTGTGCCGAATGCAGCGCGCGCAGCACGCGCCACTGCTGCTCGGTGATGCCATGTTCACGCAACATCGGTCTGAATCTGGCCATCACCGACTCGCGCGCCCGCAGCAGTGCCATGGGCAGTGAGCGGGAGAAATCCCGGAGACCCTCTTCGTGCGCAGCGACAGCACCGGGCTTGGACAATGCGGAGGTTGATTTTGAGCTCACGTGGCGACCCGATAGAAATTGCATGCTGCGCCGCAAGGTTGCAGGCCCGCATCCAGATGATATAGTTACCAAGTTAACTAATCTAGTCCACAATCCTGCTGGAGTGCACGTGCAGCACAACATCGGCACCATCTATGGTGTTTTGCTCAATGACCGTGCATCGATCGCGCGTCTCGCCGGCCAGTTCACCATGGATCCGTACAAGGCAGCTCCGCGTGCGCCGATCCTCTATATCAAACCGGCCAACACCATCGCATGGGAAGGCTCGTCAGTGCCGGTGCCGGCCGAGCCCGGGCAGGTTCACATCGGCGCCACCATCGGCGCCGTGATTGGCCAACGCGCGACACAGCTGACCCGCGGTACGGCGCTTGGCGTGCTCGACGGTTTTTGCATCGTGGCCGATATCAGCCTGCCGCACCAGAGTTATTACCGCCCTGCCATTCGCGAACGCTGCCGCGACCGGTTCTGCCCGATTGGAACGACTCTTCATGATGCAGGGTTCGCGCCCGACCAGGCGCTCATCAGCGTGTCGATCAATGGCAGCATGGTCGAGCAGCGCACGCTGGCCGATTCAGTTCGACCACTCGAGCAGCTGCTCATCGATGTCACTGAATTCATGACCCTTCAGGCCGGTGATGTGCTGCTGCTGGGCCTGTCCGACCAGCCTCCCGTGGCACATGCCGGAGACCGCATCGAGGTCGGTGTCCTGGGGCTGGGCACGCTTCATTTCAAGCTCACGCCAGAAGACGCATGGGTGCCGCAATGAAAACGGCTCGCATCGTCCTCACCGGACAGACCCATGCTGCAAGCGAGCAAGATGGCAGGGTGCTGCTGACTGATGGCCGCACTTTCGCGGAGTCAGAAGTCAGCTGGCTGCCGCCGATCGAGTTCAAGACCATCTTCGCTCTCGGCTTGAACTACGCTGCACACGCCAAGGAAATCAACTTCAACAAGGCGCCGAGCGATCCGCTGGTGTTTCTGAAAGGCCCCAATACCCTCATTGGGCACCGCGCCACAACGCGAAGACCTGCCGACGTGGGCTATATGCATTACGAGTGCGAGCTGGCCGTGGTCATCGGTGCGAGTTGCAAGAACGTGTCCAAAGAGCGCGCCTATGAAGTGGTGCGTGGCTACACGGTGGCCAACGACTACGCGATCCGCGACTACCTCGAGAACTACTACCGCCCCAACCTGCGCGTCAAGAACCGCGATGGCTGTACGCCGATCGGGCCGTGGCTGGTCGACGCGGCAGACATCGCTGATCCGATGAATCTGAAGCTCAAGACCTGGGTCAACGGTGAACTGACGCAGGACGGAAATACCTCGGACATGGTGTTTGACGTACCTGCCCTGATCGCCTATCTGTCGGCATTCATGACGCTCAACCCCGGTGATGTAATACTGACCGGAACGCCCGAAGGGGTTACCGATGCGAAGCTTGGCGACGAGATCGTCACCGAGATCGAGCAGGTTGGTCGCCTGATCAACACCATCGGCGGCGACGAACGGCTGCCGCACCTCCAGGAGGCTTGACGGCTCATGCGCATTGAACATTTGATCGATGGACAACCGGTCCGGTCGACCGACTATTTCGAGACCGTCAACCCGGCAACGCAACAGGTGCTGGCCGAAGTCGCACGAGGCGGCGCCAAAGAGGTCAACGCAGCCGTGGCGGCCGCCAAGGCGGCCTTTCCTGCATGGGCTGGCAAACCCGCCGTCGAGCGGGCCAGGCTGATCAGGAAACTCGGCGATCTGATCGCGAGCAATGTGCCGCAGATCTCCAACACAGAAACGCAGGACACCGGACAGGTCATTTCCCAGACCAGAAAGCAGCTGGTGCCACGCTCGGCAGACAATTTCTACTACTTTGCCGAGATGTGCGTGCGCGTCGATGGTCACACCTATCCGACCCCCACCCATCTCAACTACACCCTGTTCCATCCGGTCGGCGTTTGTGCCCTGATCAGCCCCTGGAACGTGCCGTTCATGACGTCGACCTGGAAAGTCGCGCCCTGCCTCGCCTTTGGCAACACGGCCGTGCTGAAGATGAGCGAGCTGTCACCCATGAGTGCTGCCCGCCTGGGCGAGTTGGCCATGGAAGCGGGCATCCCGGCGGGCGTGCTCAACATCGTGCACGGCTACGGCAAGGAAGCGGGCGAGCCGCTGTGCGCTCATCCGGACGTGCGCGCGATTTCGTTTACAGGCTCGACTGTGACGGGAAACCGTATCGTGCAAAGCGCCGGCCTGAAGAAATTCTCGATGGAACTGGGCGGCAAGAGCCCATTTGTCATCTTTGACGACGCCAATTTCGAGCGCGCACTCGATGCTGCTGTGTTCATGATCTTCTCGAACAATGGCGAGCGCTGTACCGCAGGTTCGCGCATTCTGGTGCAGCGTTCCATCTATGCGAACTTTGTCGAACGCTTCACCGAACGGGCGCTGGCACTTTCGGTCGGTGACCCGCTCGATGAGGCGACCATCGTTGGACCGATGATCAGCCAGGCGCATCTGGCCAAGGTACGCGGTTATATCGAACTTGGACCCAAGGAGGGTGCTACGCTGATGTGCGGCGGCCTCGACCGGCCGGCGCTCGCCGGGACACTGGCCCAGGGAAACTTCGTGCAGCCCACCGTGTTTGCAGATGTCGATAACCGCATGAAGATCGCCCAGGATGAAATCTTCGGGCCGGTGGCGTGCCTCATCCCGTTTGACGATGAAGCCGATGCCATCCGTCTTGCTAACGACATCGCCTACGGGTTGTCGAGTTATGTCTGGACTGAAAATCTGGGGCGTGCCCACCGGGTCGCGGCCGCCATCGAGGCCGGCATGTGTTTCGTCAACAGCCAGAACGTGCGCGACCTGCGCCAGCCGTTTGGTGGCACCAAGGCGTCGGGTACCGGGCGCGAAGGCGGCACCTGGAGCTACGAAGTGTTTCTGGAGCCAAAAAATATTGCGGTCTCAATCGGCGAGCATCACATTCCGCGCTGGGGCGTACGCTGATGGCAAAGAGACCTGGCCGGAGCGAGAGCCGGAGGGCGGCATGAGCCTCTACGCAATGCAGAAATTTCTGTTTGTGCTGAATCGCGACCCGGGTGCCCAGCAGCGCTACCGCGAAGACCGCGCCGCCTTGCTGGCCGAATTCGATTTGACCGAGGAGGAGCGTGAGGCGATCAGTCGCGGCGATATCGGCAAGCTCTATGTGCTGGGCTGCAATGGCCAGCTGCTGATGCACTTCGCACCGCTGCTCGGCATGCCGTGGGCAGCCTATATCGAGGCGATGCGTGAAGGGGTACGGGTGCACGGCCCTGTCAGGGCCGGCATCTATGCCATGACGAGTGCTATTCACGAGAAAGTGGCGGGGGTCTGATGAGTCTGGTCTTCGCAGGTGTATGCAGTCATGCACCGGGAATTACCGGACGCGCCCACCTGGCCGATGCCGTGGCCAAGGACGCCTTTCACGCCCAGTTCGACCGGCTCGGTGCGGCATTGGCTGACGCTAGGCCCGATGCCGTGATCGTCGTTGCGGCCGAGCATTT
>CAZZVZ010000179.1:0-6900 GCA_964657655.1 Gammaproteobacteria bacterium
GCCCACCGGCCGACGAACTCCCGCTGCTTTGACGCCCGCTGAACTGCCTCCTGCAGCTCAAGCGCAATAACAAAAACACCTCAAGTCCGTGCCACGCGAGATCTCTCGCGTGCCATCGCGCGTGCTCGCCCAGGCGAGCCGCATGGGGTGTTTTTTCTTTCCAGGATGAAAAATGAACCCACGAGATCTCGCATCAGCCGACTTGCAGCACAACTCCAATCCATCGGCACGGCGGCGCTCATTGACGCTGGCACTGGGCTCTGCACTCGCCACCCAGCTCTTGAACGCCTGCGGCGGCGGAGGCGGTAATGGAGGCGGCGCAGGATCATCGAACGCATCAGCCAACGCGCCCAATGCCGTGACGACGGCTGCCAGCAGCAACAGCAGCAAATCGAACGCCTCCGCGACGCCATCGAGTACCGTGACGTCGACGACGCCAGCCAGCAGTTCCCTCTCACCGAACGCATCGAACCCGGCGAAGCTTGCGGTCGGCGCCTTCTCGGGAGGCTACGACTCGCCGGCGGCAGAAGCATACGATAGCTGGCTCGGGATCAACACCGCCTACAACGTCGACTTCCTGACCAGCAGCAATACCGCTTGGGACATCAGCGAGTGGGCACCATTAAAGGCTCTGCAGCCGGCCCACAATATGCTGTTCTCGATCCCCTGCAACGACATGTCGGGCACCATCGCTGGAGATTACGATGCCATTTACCAGTCGATGGCAGCCGCAGTCGCCAAGGCATATCCGTCGGCAGTCATCCGCATCGCATGGGAAATGAATGGTGGCTGGTACAACTGGAGCGCCGCGAACCGTCCGTCGACCTATGTGCAGGCCTACAACCACGTTGCTGCGATTTTTCGAGCCAAGTCGGCCAGCTTCATGCTCGAGTGGTGTCCCAACAATGGCGTGTCGAGCAACATGGACTGCCTGCAGGCATATCCGGGCGACCAGTACGTCGACTGTGTCGGCATGGATACCTACATGGATTACCGCTATGGCAGCGGGACATCTGCCAACCGCTGGGCTTACCTGGTCAACAACACGCGCGGCCTGCAGTGGCAGGTGAACTTTGCCAGTCAGCATCAGAAGAAGCTCAGCATTCCCGAGTGGGGCGTCAATCTGGACGATCCTTTGTTTATCGAGAACATGCATGCCTGGCTTGTCAGCAACAACTACCACCACGCCTCATACTGGGACAGCAATGCGGACTTTCAGGGTCAACTGAGCCAGAACCAGTATCCCAACGCCGCTGCGGCCTTCAAATCGCTGTTTGGCGCGTGAGCAACGCTCAGGCCTCACTCTTCTGCAAGTCTGCTGGTCTGGAGGGTCAGCAGAGCGCGATAATCGAGCTATCGATTCTCCCTCGCGTGCTTTGCTCTCTCTCGGACCATGATCTACCGCTCGATCGCCGTCCTCAGATCACTCGCCTCCGTGGAGCGCACCCAGGTTGCCAACATCCGGCTGGCCTCGGTACTGGCCTTCATTGCCGGCTCCATCAATGCGGGAGGCTTTCTCGCTGTACGCCAGTACACCTCGCACATGTCGGGCATTGTCTCTGCCATCGCAGACAATTTCGCTCTAGCGGATTACCCCCTGATCCTGGCCGGTATGGCAGCGGTACTATCGTTTGTGGCGGGCGCGATGTGCTGCGCCATCGTCATCAACTGGGGTGACCGTTCGCTGCTGCATAGTCGCTATGCGCTCGCACTTGTGATCGAATCAGCGCTGCTGGTGGTGTTTAGCTATCGCGGCCGCGCCTGGGATCAGCAACAACTGATCGCCATTCCCGCCACTGTGTCGCTACTGTGCTTCGTCATGGGATTCCAGAATGCCATCATCACGCGCATCTCGAACGCGGAGATCCGCACCACCCACGTCACCGGCATGATCACCGACATCGGCATCGAGCTTGGCAAACTGGTGTATGTCAACATGTCGCCATCAGACGATATGCATCCGAAAGTACTAGCGAATCGGCACAAGACGCGCATTCTCGCCCAGCTGGTGGGGCTATTCTTCCTGGGCGGTGTATCTGGCGCGTTCGGATTTCACCAATTCGGCTTCGGTTTCGCGTTGCCACTTGCAGCGATGCTCATCTTGATGGCGCTTCTTCCGATCGTCGACGACGTGTCAAAGCGACTGCATTCAGCGGATCCCTAGCGCGATGTATCGGTCATTCATGTACTCGTGCCACCCAACCAGCCCAGGACTCCATGCTTGTTACGACGCGATATACAGTCGCATCTACAACCACGATCTGCCCCGGGACCTCGAACATTTTTCGGCAAATAGGGACCGGGCTCACGACAATCACGCTTCGGCGCTCCAATGAATTCGACTGAGGGATGGGTTGCCCTCAAAGCGCCCGCCACGGCCGATCAAATCTACAGCGTGGCGAGCCAAGGTTCGATTGATAAGTTAACGCTCTCACAAAATGAGACTCTGACCGCTAAGGTAACGAAAGCCCTCGATTCTTTGCAATCGCTGAAGCAGTTTTGGGTTTGGTGCCCGGTCACTCGGCGCGCCATGCGAGACGTGATAACAATTTCGGGCCTCCAAATACTTGATGTGCTTTGGATTCAAGCACCGGGCAAGCTCACTGCTTTTGAGGATGCCGTAAGCCTCCAATCATTCCGATGCAACGGTAATTGTTTGATCGAGGCCGACCTGCTCGAAGTAGCTCGCTGCAAATCGTTGAGGACACTGGGTGCACAAGGTGCGACCTTAACTGCCGCGGTCATCGAAGACTTGCTTGCGATGCCAGTACTTGAGGAACTCGACCTTGAGGGCAGCCGGGTCACTGACGACAGAGATTCAAGAGGGATAGGCGATCGCGAGGTGCTGAGCCTGTCCGCTTCCAAAACGATCATTGCACTAGATTTAGGCAATACCAGTGTGTCGCGAAAAGGCGTTGAAGCCATCTCCAACATGAAACAGCTTCGTAGACTCGATCTTTGGGCAACAAAGATTCAAGAAGTTGATCTCGAACTGCTTTCGGCTCTCCCGTGTCTCGAGTATCTTTCAATCGGCCAACCATTCGACCAAAAAAACGCCTTTGACCTCGGCCGAATCTTGCCGACGCTTCGATTGATACCTTCTCTAACACACCTCTGGCTTGACGGAGTGAACTTTACCGAGGACGACAAGTTAGGGGCCGAGGAGCATTTCAAGACGATTAAAATTTCGCGGCCCGAACCTGCCGATACTGCATCTGGGATCGCGTAGAAATCGCCATGTTGAGGGACTGGGATTTACATCATCGGCATTCTCAAAGGGGCAAGAAAATCGACGGTGTGTTGCGAGACAAGAGACGAGCAGCAGCCGTCATTCTGGCCGAAGCGGCAACCCAGAGTACCGTAATTACATCGTCCGTTTTTTCGTGCGTTTGGGAGGCAAGCGGTTCGCAACGGGTGCATCGGTCCTTGCCGAGGGCGCAGGCGCGACATTCGACTGTTTTCTCAACTCTTCAGTCAGGATCCGGATCAATGCCTCAGCAGCGGCATTCAACGGCCTGCGCGGATGGCTGATGGCGACGATGTGCCGCACAATTCGAGGTGCGAGGATCGGGTAGGTGCGCAGCCGTCCTTGACGCACGGCCCGCTCGACCACGATCGGCGGCAGGATGGTGGCAAAGTGCGTGTCTTCCACCAACTTGACAATCGCGCTCATGACGTCGATTTCAAAGCGCGGCGAGAAGTGCACGTCTTCATGCTGTGCTGCGCTATCGAGCACCCCGCGCAGCCCATGACGTTTGGTGGGTAGCACGAGCTCGAGTTCTGAAAGGCGGGAAAGCTCGATGGTCGCTGGCAGTTCGGGGCCGTGCCTGGCGCTGGTTGCGAGGACCATCTCTTCGTCGAGCAAGGCAACGCTGTCGAGCGACAGTCGAGAACGTGGTCTGTTGATCAGCGCGGCGTCGATCTGTCCGCTGTTGACCCAGTCGATCAGTGTCGCACTATAACCGTCAGAAACCGTGACTTCGACCTGCGGATAAAGCGCGTAGAAACGCGACAGGGTATCGGGCAGCACACTTTCCGAGACTGATGCGATGAGACCGATCGAAACATGCCCGGTGACCACGTCCTCACGTCGTATCAGCTGCTGGCGTGCGTTGGCCAGGTCGCGCACGATCGGCAGGTAAAGCCGATACATCAGCCGACCTTCTGAAGTGGGCGTCATGCCGTGCGCGCCACGCTCGAACAGCTTTTGCTGGAGCTCCTCCTCGAGGCGCGCAATCTGCATGCTGAGCGCCGGCTGGACGATATTGAGCCGCTTGGCGGCACGCGTGACCGAGCCGTCCTCGAAGAGTGCGATGAAGTACTGAATCTGCTTCAAGTCCATGGCAGTAACATCAGTATAAATGATCGATTCCGACACTATTATCAATGAATTCCATAGACGGTTCGTGTTTGGGCGAGCAACGCCCATCGCCGAGACGATTTCAGGGACCGGGCCGCAGATCCATCATTCTTATTGATTCGACGAATCAATAAAGATTATTGGAAGTGATGGCGAGGATGGCGCTAATCTGTTTGCCATCGGCCTTGAAGCCGGGCCGGTTCTACCGGAAAAACAGAACTTTGGACCAACGAGACATCCCCCACCCCTCGCTCGAACGCAGCACCAGTCCCGCGCAGTCGCCTGCCGTGCAGCTGACGCTGCGCTCCTGGCTGGCGCGTCTGGCTGGTACCGACCGCCTCGCCACTATCGAGCAGCCGGTCGACCTCAAGCACCAGTTGGCCGCCATCGCCAAGAGTCTCGACGGCAAGAAAGCCGCCGTGTTTCTCAATGCGGGCGGCCACAAGATGCCGGTCGTGAGCGGCTTCATGTCAAAGCGCTCCTGGATTGCTGAAGCCATGGGCATTGAAGAACGTGACCTGCTCAAGCGCTTTCGCCGCGCGGCCGAACATCCGATCGCGTCACGCCTGGTCGAGCGTCGCGATGCGCCCTGCCAACAGGTGGTTCATCAAGATCACATCGATCTGCACGCACTACTGCCGATTCCCACCCACAGCGAACACGACAACGGGCCCTATCTGACGGCTGGCCTGGTGATCGCACGCAATCCCGTGACAGGCGTGCAGAACGTCTCCATCAATCGTATCCAGGTGCATGCCGCAGATCGCATGGCAATCCTGATGCTGCCGCGTCATCTGTACGCGTTCTACCAGGCCGCCGAAAAAGAAGGTCATGCGCTCGAGGTGGCCATCGCCATCGGCCTTGATCCACTCACCATGCTGGCGTCGCAGGCAATCACGCCGATCGACCACGACGAGCTCGAGATTGCGGGCGCACTACACGGCTCCGCGCTTCCGGTGGTCAAATGCGTGACCAATGACGTGCATGTGCCGGCAGCTTCTGAAATCATCATCGAGGGCCGCATCCTGCCCAATGTGCGCGAACCAGAAGGGCCATTCGGCGAATTTCCCAAGTATTACAGCGCACGCGAAGCGCGCGAGGTCATCGAAGTCACTGCCGTGACGCATGTGCGCGATCCTATTTTTCATACCATCGTGCCGGCCGAGATGGAGCATCTGCTGCTCGGTGCAATTCCGCGGGAGGCAACCTTGCTTTCCCATCTGCAGCGCAGCCATCCGGGCGTGAGCGACGTGGAACTGTCGGTTGGCGGTGTGTGCCGCTACCACCTGTGGGTCCAGTTCGACAAGAAACGCGAAGGCGAAGCCAAGAACGTGATCCTGTGTGCCTTTGGTGCTCACTACGACATCAAACAGGTGGTGGTGGTCGATGGCGATGTCAACGTGCATGATCCGGCAGAGGTCGAATGGGCCATCGCCACGCGCTTTCAGGCAAGCAGGGATCTGGTCGTGATCGAAGGCGCGCAGGGCTCGATTCTCGACCCGTCCACCACCGTCGGCCAGGCGCCAGACACACCGCCGCACCTGCAGGGAATCAGTGCGAAAATGGGGATCGATGCGACGCGGCCAGTGACATATAGCGAACACACCTTCACGCGTGTGCGCATTCCCGGTCAGGATCAGGTCGACCTGAACGCACTGGTCGAGCCGGACAATGCCGCATTTACGCGCTACCTCACGGAACACCCACTATAGTGTGCCGGTTGCAAACGCCCGACAGACCGTCACACTGAGAGCCCCTTTGGATACGCTGACCCGCCCCGCTTCGACCACCCAGCCACGCCCCCGTCTGGTGGTGGGGATCTCAGGCGCCAGTGGCGCGATGATCGGCGTCAGCCTGCTCAAGACCTTGCAGCAGCTCGGCAGCGTCGAGACCCATCTGATTGTGACCGCCTCAGGCGCTGTCACGCTTGCGCAGGAAACCGGTCTGGACCGGCCAGCCGTCGAAGCGCTCGCCGATGTCACGCACAACATCCGCGATATCGGGGCGTGCGTGGCCAGTGGCTCTTTCGAGGCCCAGGGCATGGTGATCGTACCGTGCTCGATGAAAACGCTGGCAAGCGTAGCGCACGCCTTTTCGGACAACCTATTGACGCGCGCTGCCGACGTGATGCTCAAGGAGCGGCGTCGCCTGATTCTGGTGACGCGCGAGACGCCACTCAATCTGGCGCACTTGCGCAACATGACACAGGCAACCGAAATGGGCGCCATCATCATGCCGCCGGTGCCCGCCTTCTATACCCATCCGCAGAGCCTCGATCAGATCGTCGCTCACCTGGTGGGACGCATCCTCGACCTGCTGCAGATCGAGCATCACCAGATCGCAGAGCGCTGGAGTGGACTGGCCGATGATTTTCTGCGGCAAAAGGGCTTGCTGGCCGGTGCTGCAAGGGTCGACGCCCAAACGAATGCAGTCACTGACGCAAGCGCAGATGCCACTGCAGTTGCAGGCGTGCCTCACGCAGTCAAGGACAGGTTGTGAACACCCGAGATCTGATCAGCGCAGACACAGTGGCACTTGCT
>CAZZVZ010000180.1:0-6892 GCA_964657655.1 Gammaproteobacteria bacterium
CGGCTACTCGACGATCGCCCAGATGGGTTACATGCTGCTCGGCCTCATGACCGGTGTGGTGGGTGGCAACGCCGGCTCTGCGGCCTCGGCCTACAGCGCTGCCATGTTCTACGTGCTGGCCTATACGCTCACCGCAATGGCGGCTTTCGGGGTCCTGATCCTGCTGTCGCATCATGGCTACGAAGCAGACCATCTCGATGATTTGCGCGGCTTGCACAAGAGAAAGCCATGGGCTGCACTGGTGATGCTGGTCGCGATGTTCTCACTGACCGGCATTCCGCCCACCATCGGATTCTTCGGGAAGCTCGCCGTGATCAATTCGGTGGTCGACGCCGGCATGCCCTGGCTCGCCGTGTTCGCTGTGCTGATGTCCTTGATCGGTGCGTTCTACTACCTGCGTGTCGTCAAGCTGATGTACTTTGATGAGCCCACCAGTGTGCTGCCGATCGAGGCGCCGTTCGACATGCGCGTGATCCTGATGCTCAACGGTGTGCTGGTCCTGCTGATCGGCATCATGCCTGGCGGCCTGCTCGAGTTGTGCTTCCACTCGATCGTGCTGACGCTGACCTCCTGATTGTCCCTGGCAAAAGCCTATGAGTGATCCGGATCAAGATTCAGGTCTGCGCGAGACGCTCGTCTCCTCCGAGCGCGTGTTCGATGGCGGTTTCCTGCACGTCAATCGCGATCTGGTGACACTGCCCGATGGCAGCAGCACCAAGCGCGAATACATCGTCCATCCGGGTGCCGTGATGATCATTCCACTGCTCGACGACGGTACCCTCGTGATGGAGCGGCAGTGGCGTCATCCGCTGGCACGTGCCTTTGTGGAATTTCCGGCAGGCAAGATCGACGCTGGCGAAGACCCGCTTGATACGGTCAAACGCGAACTCTTGGAAGAGACTGGATATGTGGCGTCTTCGATCGAATACCTGGCCACCATCAACAATGCCATCTCGTATTCCACGGAACGCATCCTGCTGTATTTCGCGCGTGGCTTGACGGCGGGTGAGCGCAAGCTCGACGAGGGGGAGTTTCTCGACATCCTGTATGTCGCTCCCGCTGACCTGATGCAATGGGTCAAGGACGGCACGGTCACGGATGTCAAAACCATTATCGGCACATTCTGGCTTGAGAAGCTCCTGACTGGCTCCTGGCAGCCCTGAGGTCTTGTACATGCGGCTGAGCCGTCAGCGCCGTCGCGCAAGGCGGGGCTGCCACTGTCGTTGCGACGACACCGCCGGCACGCCGCGAAGTGTTTGGCGCCGTTCACCAACCCTCGCGGATTTATATCGACAAGACTGACCGGTCTGCGCCAGTGACCTCAGGCCCTTCAGGCGACGCGAAAACCCAGTACCCACACCAGCGGGTTGCTTTGCCAGCTGGCGGCGCCATTGACCGCATGCCATTGCGCCTCGAACCATTCGATGGGTGACTTGACCCAGTCCGCTGGCATACCTTCGCGCATGGCGTCCGGCTCGTCGACATGGTGCAGCGGCTCGATATCGATCTCGGTGAGTTCGAGCAGCAGACGGCTTTCCTCACGCTTGAGAAATAACGGAGACGTCCACGGCCCTTTTTGTGCTGCATGGTCGGCGCGCCAGATGATCTGCCCGGCATTGCGTTTGAAGGTCTCCTTGACCCAGAGCATGTCGCCTGGTTGACCGTAAGGACAGAACTGCACTGCGGCCCGGGCCAGATCCTTGACGATGCGTCGGGTCTGCGATTTGCGGCCGGCCTCTATCGCGTGCACCATGGGGCCAGAAAAAATGATCGGCCGTTCCCGGCGCGGCGCAGCGCCGTCTGCTTTTGCCGCCCGAGCCGTTTTTGCAGCAAGCTGTTTTTTTGGAGAAGTCATTTGGAAGAAGAATTCGAAGGTCCCAAGCCCCATGAAGAAGCGCTCGATGAGAGCGCTGAAGGGGGCGGGTTTGCCCAGCGCGTGGCGCTCATGACGGCAATCCTTGCGACCATTGGTGCCTTGTTCAGCTACGCAAGTGGCAGCGCACAGAATGATGCGATGTTCCTGAAAAACGAGAGCATCATTCGCCAGGCCGAGGCTTCAGACCGCTGGGCGGAATACCAGTCGAAGTCGGTCAAGGGTCATCTCGATGAAATTGCCGCCTCGCTTGCGACTGACGCCGATACCAAGGCGCGTTACATCGCCGAAGAGGCGCGCGAAGACAAGGGCAAGGCGGAACTGAAGGATCAGGCCAGCGCGCTCGAACAGCAGTCGCACCAGCTCAGCGAAGAGGCCGAAAAGACGCTCAAACCCCATCATCGGCTGAGCCTTGGCATGACGCTGGTGCAGATTGCAGTCGCGCTGGCGGCCATCACAGTGCTGACCAGAAGGCGCTGGCTGATCTGGTGTTCGGCTGCAGCAGCGCTGCTGGGACTTGGTGTCGCCGCAACCGGTTTCATCTAGCGTGAGCCCAGTCCGCTACATGTTCGGGTAGTTCGGCCCGCCACCGCCTTCGGGTGCCACCCAGACGATGTTCTGGGTGGGATCCTTGATGTCGCAGGTCTTGCAATGCACACAGTTCTGGGCGTTGATCTGCAGGCGCTCGCCGCCGCCTTCTGCCGGCACGAATTCGTATACCTGGGCCGGGCAGTAGCGCGACTCGGGACCGGCGTATTCGGCCAGGTTGATGCGCACCGGCACGGTCGGGTCTTTTAGCGTCAGATGCACCAGCTGGTTTTCAGTGTGGTTGGTATTGGAGATGAACACCGAGGACAGCCGGTCGAAGGTCAGCTTGCCGTCAGGCTTCGGGTAGCTGATCGGTTTGCACTGGGCCGCGGGCTTGAGCATCTCGTGATCGGCGTGCTTGTGATGAAGTGTCCAAGGCACCCGTCCGCCCAAGACTTTCTGTTCGAACCCGACCATCGCGGTACCCAGCCAGAGACCCTTTGACATCCACTGCTTGAAATTGCGCGTCTTGTGCAGTTCCTCGTGCAGCCAGGATTGCTGATAGGCGCTCGGATAGGCTGACAGTTCGTCTTGCATGCGTCCGGCACCGATTGCCTTGTAGGCCGCCTCGGCGGCCAGCATGCCGCTCTTGATGGCGGCATGGCTGCCCTTGATGCGTGCCGCGTTGAGAAATCCGGCCTCGCAGCCAATCAGCGCACCGCCCGGGAACACCAGCTTGGGCAGCGATACCGGACCGCCCGCGGTAATCGCACGTGCACCATAGGAGATACGCTTGCCGCCTTCCAGGAATTTGCGGATCTCTGGGTGCGTCTTGTAGCGCTGGAATTCCTCGAACGGTGACAGATAGGGATTGGTGTAGCCAAGTCCCACCACGAACCCGACCGCCACCTGATGATTTTCCATGTGGTAGAAAAATGAGCCGCCATAGGTGCTGGTATCGAGCGGCCAGCCGGCGGTGTGCATCACCAGACCGGGCTGATGCACCTCGGGACGCACTTCCCACAGTTCCTTCAGGCCGATGCCGTAGCTTTGCGGATCGCGCCCCGCGTTGAGGTCATAGCGCGCCATCAGCTGGCGTCCGAGCTGGCCGCGTGCGCCCTCGGCAAACAGGGTGTACTTGGCGTGCAGCGCCATGCCAAGCTGGAATTCGCCGGTGGGCTGTCCCTCGCGGTCGACCCCCATGTTGCCGGTGGCCACGCCGATCACGGCACCCGCCTCGTTGTAGAGTAGTTCGGCGGCCGCAAAACCTGGAAAGATCTCGACCCCCAGGGCTTCGGCCTGCTGACCCAGCCAGCGCACCACGTTGGCAAGACTGATGATGTAGTTGCCGTGGTTCTGGAAAATGGCTGGCAGCATCCAGTTGGGTGTGCGCTGCGAACCCTTCTCGGAAAGAAACAGGAAGCGGTCTTCGGTCACTGGCGTATTGAGCGGTGCACCTTTTTCCTTCCAGTCCGGGATCAGCTCATTGATGGCGCGCGGGTCCATCACCGCGCCCGACAGGATGTGCGCGCCGATTTCGGAGCCTTTTTCCAGCACCACCACGCTGACGTCCTTGCCTTCTGCCTGCGCCAGCTGCTTGATGCGGATCGCAGCCGCAAGTCCGGCCGGGCCGCCGCCCACGGTCACGACGTCGTATTCCATCACCTCCCTGGGGCCGTACTGTTCGAGGAGGCTTGCGGCGCTGTTGTCGGTCATGTTGATTGGTTCCTGTAAACTCTAATTCCTGGCACACGCCGTATCATGCCACCTTGTTTTAGGAATTTTTCTAAGGTGGCGCCGGCCTGTGGTGTGGTCAGCGGTCAAAGCGCGTGGTCGCTTGGACCGTGCGATTTTCTGGCAGTTTCCAAAAGGCCGCAAGCGGCGTGCTCAACTGGCACCTGGGCCTAAGAAATCAAACGGGGGAATGCGGTGGGTGTAGAAGTCAATCTCGAAGGCAAGATCGCCTTCGTTACCGGTGCATCGAGCGGTCTGGGCGAGCGTTTCGCCCGTGTCCTGGCAATGGCGGGCGCACGCGTGGTGCTGGCCTCAAGACGCACCGATCGTCTCAAGGAACTGCGCGCTGAAATCGAATCCGAAGGCGGCGACGCACACTGCGTGCATCTGGACGTGACCGACATGGATTCGATCAAGGCCGCGGTGGCGCACGCCGAGACCGAAACCGGGCCGATTGATATCCTGGTCAACAATTCCGGAGTGTCCACCACCCAGCGGCTGATTGATGTGACACCCGACGAATACAACTTCGTATTCGGCACCAACGCCAAGGGTGCCTTCTTTGTGGCGCAGGAAGTGGCCAAGCACATGATTCTGCGTGCCAAGGCCAATCCGGAGCGCCAGGCACGCATCATCAATGTCGCCTCGGTCGCCGGGCTGCGCGTGCTGCCGCAGATTGGCGTGTATTGCGCCAGCAAGGCGGCCATCATCCAGTTCACCAAGTCGATGGCGCTCGAATGGGCGCGTTATGGCATCAACACCAATGCCATCTGCCCGGGCTACATCCGCACCGAGATCAACGACGAACACTTCGACACCGAGGCCGGCAAGAAGCTGATCAGCATGCTGCCGAGAAAGCGCGTGGGCGAGCCTGCCGATCTCGACGGCCTGATGCTGCTGCTTGCGGCCGACGAGTCGCGTTTCATCAATGGTGCTGTCATTACTGCCGACGATGGACACAGCGTCTTCTGAATTGATGCGGCACTACCGGTACCAGATGCCGACCCGCTGGGGCGATATGGATGCCATGGGTCACATCAACAACACGCTTTACTTCCGCTACTTTGAACAGGCGCGCATCGCCTGGTTCGAAGAAATGCACATGCTGCGCAACGATTCGCAGCACGGCCCGATTCTGGCCAGCGCCTCATGCGACTTTCTCAAACCCCTCAAATATCCTGGCGACATCTATGTCGACCAGATCGTCACGCGTCTGGGTCGCAGCAGTGTCGCCATGGATCTGAGCATCGAACGACTCGACGAGCCGGGCCAGATCTATGCGCGCGGCACCTGCGTCATCGTATGGATGGACTATTCGGTCGGAAGGGCAGTTGCATGGCCAGACGACCTGCGCCAGGTGCTGACACCAGCCACTGCAAATTCAGCTGTGAACAACGAGGAGCAAACGTCGTGAACAAGACATATCCGAGCGCAGAGGCGGCGCTAAAGGACCTGGCCCGTGACGGGCTGGTCATCGCAGTTGGCGGTTTTGGTTTGTGTGGCATTCCGGAGGCGCTGATTGCGGCGATGCGCGACAGTGGCGCCAAGAATCTCACGGCGATTTCAAATAACGCCGGCGTCGATGGCTTCGGTCTCGGCCAGCTGCTTGCAACGCGCCAGATCAAGAAGATGATTGCCTCCTATGTGGGCGAGAACAAGGAGTTCGAACGCCAGTTCCTGGCGGGCGAGCTGGAGCTCGAATTCACCCCGCAAGGCACACTCGCCGAGAAGCTGCGCGCCGGTGGCTGCGGCATCCCGGCGTTCTTTACCAAGACAGGGGTCGGCACGCTGGTCGCAGACGGCAAGGAATTGCGCGAATTCGACGGCCATACCTACGTCATGGAAAAGAGTCTGGTGGCCGATGTCTCGCTGGTCAAGGCGTGGAAAGCCGACGCATCGGGCAATCTGGTGTACCGCCGCACGGCGCGCAACTTCAATCCCAATGTCGCCATGGCCGGCAAGATCACGGTCGCCGAGGTCGAAGAGATCCTGCCGGTCGGCTCACTCGATCCAGACGAGATCCATACGCCGGGCATCTTCGTGCACCGGCTGGTCATCAACCAGCATCCCGAAAAACGCATCGAGCAGCGCACCACGCGCGCTGCGGCTTAAAGGAGAACCAACATGGCATGGTCTCGCGATCAGATGGCAGCACGAGCTGCAAAAGAGCTGCAGGACGGTTTCTACGTCAATCTCGGCATCGGTCTTCCGACGCTGGTGGCCAACCACGTTCCGCCCGGTATCGAAGTGTGGCTGCAGTCGGAAAATGGTCTGCTTGGCATCGGTCCTTTCCCGACCGAAGCCGAAGTCGATGCCGACCTGATCAATGCCGGCAAGCAGACCGTCACGACCCTGCCTGGCTCGTCGATCTTCTCTTCAGCCGATTCGTTTGGCATGATCCGCGGCGGCAAAATCAACCTGGCAATCCTGGGTGCCATGCAGGTGTCGAAGAATGGTGATCTCGCCAACTGGATGATCCCAGGCAAGATGGTCAAGGGTATGGGTGGCGCGATGGATCTGGTGGCAGGCGTCGGCCGTGTGCTGGTGCTGATGGAACACACCGCCAAGAAGAAGGACGGAACAGAAGATCTCAAGATTCTCGAGGCCTGCAACCTGCCTCTCACAGGGGTCGGCGTCGTCAACCTGATCATCACCGATCTGGGCGTGATCGAAGTGACTCCATCTGGTCTCAAGGTGCTGGAACTGGCCGACGGGGTCAGCCGTGAAGAGATCACGGCCAAGACCGGCACGGCACTG
>CAZZVZ010000181.1:0-6828 GCA_964657655.1 Gammaproteobacteria bacterium
GTGGAGCGCAGCCTGCTCGAGTTTCACCTGTCGGGCGTCGATCGCGATGACGCGACCCGCGCCAGGGTGCAGGAGCTGCAGGACCGCATCAGCGGCAGCTCCGCCGATTTCCACAAGAACATCGCCGATGACGTGCGCCGGGTGGTGGTGCCACGCGCCGAACTCGACGGCCTGCCGGCCGACTTCATCGCGCGCCATGGCGCCGACGAGCGCGGCAACGTCAGCATTGCCATCGATGATGCCGAGGTGACCCAGGTGCTGAGCTTCGCCGCCAGTGCCGATTTGCGCCAGCGCGTCTATGCGGCCTACCACCAGCGTGGCTTTCCGGCCAATCGCGCCGTGCTCGCCGATCTGCTCAAGGAGCGCTACGAACTGGCCGTGCTGCTTGGCTATCGCAACTTCGCCGAGCTCGATCTGGCCGACCAGATGATCGATAGCACGGCCAAACTGTCAGGCTTCATCGACGAGGCCGATGCGGCCAGCCGTGATGCGGCGGCGCACGAGTACCGGCGCCTGCTGAAATTCGCCAAGACGCGCCGCCCTTTCCTGCGCTCGATCTCGGAAGCTGACCTGGCCTACTGGACAGAGCAGTACCGTCACGCGCTGTATCCCTACGACCCGCAGTCGCTGCAAGGTTATTTTCCCTATGACGACGTGCAGGGCGGGGTCTTGAAAACGGCCGCACGGCTGTTCCATCTCGAGTTCAAGCCGATCACCGGCATCGTCTTGTGGGACGCTTCGGTGAGCGCCTTTGCCGTGGTCGATCACGGCAAGAAAATCGGCACCATCTACCTCGACATGCATCCGCGTGACGGCAAGAATGCCGGCTGCTCGAGCGCGCCGCTGGTCCCGGGAATACGCGGCCGGCAGCTGCCCGAGGGCATGCTGCTGTGTAATTTCCCGGGTGGCGCCGCCTCGGCAGGAAGTGACCTGATGCAGTACGACCAGGTGGTGCAGTACTTCCATGAATTCGGCCATCTGATGCATCACATTCTAAGCGGCCAGGGCATCTGGTCGCAGCAGGAGTCGTACAACAGCGAGGGCGACTTTGTGGAAGCCCCCTCGCTAATGCTCGAGGAGCTGCTGCGCGATCCCAGGGTGCTCGAAGGTTTTGCACATGGTCCTGACAGCGACGAGCCGATCCCGCCTGAGCTGATCGCGAGGATGAATGCCGCCGCCTCGTTTGGACGCGCCATGGCATGGCGCCGGCAGCTGCTGTATTCGAACTACTCCTTGCAGCTGCATCAGGTCAACCCTGCCATGCTCGATGCCGATCAGCTGTACCGCACCGATGTGGCGCGCTTTACGCTGACCGACGCTGTGGAAGGACTGCATATCTACGCCGGCTTCACCCACATCCCGGACTACGGCACCAAGTACTACAGCTATGTGCTCGACCAGGTCATCGCCTGCGATTTCTTCGCGCAGTTCGACCGCGATGATCCCATCGAAGGAGCGACTGGCATGCGCTACCGCCGTTCGGTGCTCGAGCCGGGGGCGAGCAAACCGGCCGAGCAGCTGGTCGTGGACTTTCTTGGCCGCAGCCAGAATGTGGACGCCTTCCGTGACTGGCTGAACGTGGAATTCCAGACAGATCAGTCCGAGTCACGCGTGCATTTGTAGACGCCCGGTGCTACGGTGCTGGCATGCAGTCAGGACCGATTGAAGACAAGCTCAAGGCTTACGGCCCCTCGATACGCGGCGAGCCGAGCGGCGCTGCGATCGTGCAGAGTCAGGTCGACCGGCGTGCCTATCGCCTGCTCAATATCGCGGTCTTGTCGCTGATCGCGCTGCTGGCGCTTTGTTTCCTGCGCGATGGCAGGCTGCCCGGCCCCGAACAGCTCGATGCCGCCATCGCCGACGAGCCGCTGCAGCTGCCCACCGCCCTGGCACCCTTTGATCGCCAGGTGGCGGGCGAGACCTATCACCTGGTGCCGGTCGCGAGCTACGACATCAAGGGTCTGGTCGTCAGCCAGCATGACTCGAAAACCTGGTGGGACTACGTCCACAAGGAGGCAGGCGATTTCATCAACACCAACGATGTATGTGTGGTGTGGGGTGCAGATGCGATGACCGGCATCTATAGGGAGATGTCGTTCTCCAACACCGAGTGGAGTTGCGAGTTCAGTTATCCGCGCGGTCCTGACGGCAGCCTGTTTCAATCCGACGGCCTGTCCAACAATCACCTTCTGACCGAGGCGCCGGTCACTGCCCGGGCACTTCGCAATCTGCGCGTCGGCGACCAGATCCGCATCAAGGGCTATCTGGTCAACTACGCCAACAGCAAGCGCGCTCCGGATCAGTACCGCATCTCGAGCACCACGCGCACCGACACCGGCGATGGCGCTTGCGAAATCATCTACGTCACCGACCTGATGGTGCTGTCTTCTGCCACGCGGCTGTGGAGCACGCTGCGCGTCTTCTGTTTGCTGGCACTGATGGTGTGCGCCGTCATCTGGCTGATGCTGCCTTATCGCGGCCGACCGGATTAGTCGCTGCTGCTAGCCACGTCCGATGAACGGCATCTTGGTGGCCATCAGGGTCATGGTCTGGACGTTGGCATCAAGCGGCAGACTCGCCATGTAGAGAACAGCATCGGCGACCAGCTGCACGTCCATCACCGGTTCGACTGCAATCTGTCCATTGGCCTGTTCCACGCCCTGGGTAAACTTGGCGGCGAGTTCAGTGGCCGCGTTGCCGATGTCGAGCTGGCTGCAGGCGATGTCGTATTTGCGACCATCAAGCGAAGTCGACTTGGTCAGCCCCGTGATGGCGTGCTTGGTGGCGGTGTAGGGCAGCGAATTCGGTCTTGGGCTGTGCGCCGAGATCGAGCCATTGTTGATGATGCGCCCGCCCCTGGGCTGCTGATCCTTCATGATGCGAAAGGCGGCCCGGGTGCAAAGAAAGGCGCCGGTCAGGTTGATATCGACCACCGATTGCCATCGCTCAAGGCTCAGCTCTTCGATCCGGCCAGGCACGGCAATGCCGGCATTGTTGAACAGCAGATCGAGCCGGCCGAAGGTGCGCTGCGTGGTCGCAAACAGCGCTTCGACCTGATCTTCGCGGCTCACATCGGTCGCAAGCGCCAGCCCCTGGCCGGAAAGTTCTCCCGCGAGAGCGAGCGTGTCATCAAGCGCCTGCTGGCGTCTGCCCGCCAGCACCACGTGGTAGCCGGCCTTGAGCAGCGTCACGCAGGCGGCGCGGCCAATGCCGCTGCCGGCACCGGTCACGACAGCGACTTTCTGGGTCTGTACCATGGATATGTTCCTGATTGGTGATCGGTGAGTGGTCTCGTTGCTGTCTGACCGGGAAGGTTGGCATCGTCTTCCTGCCAGGCCACGTTCGCAGCAATCGGGCGACATATTCTGCGCCTTCGGACAGCCTCGCAATCTGCCCAAAAAACAAGCAGGCGTAAAGCGTTTAAAATCGCTCGCCAGAAAAGCCTCGCTCCTCCAGTTACTTGCACCGGCGGTCAACGCTGTTTACCGCGAGCGCAGCCCCCTCTTTTAGGTAAAGGAATCAGTTATGTCTTTGAAATTCACACTCGCGGCGAGCGCGATCGCGCTGCTCGTCGGTCAAGCGGCCATGGCAGCCGAAGCGGGCAGCGAAGCCGGTGTCTCCATCTCTGATGCCGAGCTCACCAACATGTTCCGCGAAAATGGCTATGACATCAGCCAGGTGCCAGAACCCCAGGTTGAAACCAACCTGAAGCGCGCGCTGGCGCTGCGCGTGGTTGCAAGCAACGCCAAGAAGGCCGGCTTCGACAAGACGCCGGCAGTCCAGGCCGCCATGAAGCAGGCTGCCGAGGACGAAATGGTGCGCCGCTATGTGCTGAGCCAGTCACAGCCGCCTGCCGGCTTTCCAAGCGATGCCGAACAGCGTCAGGCCTATGAGAACGCCAAGCCCAAGCTGCTGCAGCCCAAGCGCGTGCGCGTGGCGGACATCTATCTGACCGGCGTTGATGACGCCACGCAGAAGAAGGCCAAGGCGCTCGATGCCGATCTGCGTGCCCATCCTGAAAACTTCGCCGACGCGGCCTCCAAGAATGGTGGCGATGCGGCCAACGCGACCAACGGCGGCGACTGGATCGCCATGAAGAGCCTGCCGCCAGACTTCGTGGCAGCGCTCGACCCGGTGCAAAAGGGTGGCGTGTCAACCGTGATCCCCGACAAGACAGGCTTTCACATCGTGAAGGTGATCGATCGCGCCGAGGAATTCACCCCCGGCTTTGATCAGGTCAAGGGTGATCTGGTGCGTGCCCTGCGTCAGCAAAAGACCCAGGAACTGACCGCAGCCTACTTCACCCAGGTGGTGCAGCAGTCGCCCCCCAACATCAACCTGGCCGTGCTGGCCCGGGTGTCAGCACCAGGCACGGTGCCCACAGCAGCAGCGCCCGGTGCTGCTCCAGGAACCGCTCCAGCACCTCATTAAGCACGACTGCAGGCCGGATCGGCGTCTGGACGACGCTTCTTCGGCCGCAGCAAAAGCCGCGATGCCAATTGGTGCCGCGGTTTTTTTTTGGCACTCGCAAGGGCGCACGCACTAGCGCGAGAAGAACAGTGTCAAAAGGCCGAGCAGTGCGGGCAGCGACTGGATGAAGAAGATGCGCTGGTTCACGGTTGCAGCGCCATAGATGCCGGCGATCACCACGCACGACAGGAAAAATCCCTGCACGATGGCCCCTGCGTTGCCAAGAAACAGGCTGAAGATCAGGCCAGCGGCAAGGAAGCCATTGTAGAGGCCCTGGTTGGCTGCCAGCACCTTGGTCGCGTCGGCCTGGTTGGGCGACATCTTGAACGTCTTGAGGCCGGTCGGCTTGGTCCACAGAAACATCTCGAGGATCAGGAAATAGATATGCAGTCCGGCCACCACTAGCGTGAGGACGATCGAGAGCAGCATCATGGTGTTTCTTTCACAATGGAATTGCGCGCGCGCCAGTCACGCGCCAAGAGACCATACCAGGCGGTATCGGAGACTTCACCGGCCACGATCCAGCGTTCCTTCGCATACCCCTCGCGGCGAAAGCCGAGCCGCTCGAGTGTTCTGGCCGAGCTCTGGTTGCGTGGATCGATATCGGCCTCGAGGCGATTCAGATCGAGTTCGTCGAAGACGAATTGCAGGAAGCGTTCCAGAGCTTCATGCATCAGGCCCTGGCCCCAGTGTTCGGCACCAAGTGCGTAGCCAAGCTCGGCGCGGCGGCAGATGACATTGCGTGCATGCAGCGTGCAGGTGCCGATCAGCTGGCGGCTGTGCTGGAGTTCGAGGCCAAGCAAAATCATCTGGCCGGTCCGATAGCCGTCGCGCGCCTTGTCGATGAACGCCACTGCGTCATCGATCGAGCCATGCGGCGGGCTGCTCCAATAACGCATCACGCGCATATCGCCGAAGATGGCAAGGATGGCCGGTGCGTCAGCCGCCGTGAGCGGGCGCAGTATCAGGCGGGTGGTCACAAGGGTCGAGATGCTCATGCGGGATTTCTCGAATGCCGGCCGGGAATTGGCACCAGGGCTGGGACCTCACGCTGGTAATCAAGATATTGTGTGCCGAACAATTCCACCATGAAGCGCTCTTCGAGCCGGTACTTGCGCCACAGCGCCAGCCAGGAGATCAGCACGGCCAGCACGCCACGCCATTCGCCGACGGCAAGCGCAGGTCCGATCAGACCGGCCAGCATGCCGGTATAGATCGGATGGCGCACGTAGTGAAAGGGCCCGCCGGTGATCAGCTCGTGGCCGGATTTCTGCATCACCGAAGCGCTCCAGTTCTGCCCAAGTGTGACACGCGCCCAGATGGCGAAGGCCACGCCCGCCACGGTCAGCCCTGCACCGAGATCGGCAAGCCACGGCAGCACTGGAACGAAACGCTGCCGCAGGAGTGGCACCGCAACGGCGCTGGCGTCCACCAGCAAGAAAAAAGAGATCGCCAGCGGCAGCAGATGAGCGACGCGCGACAGGGGGCTTTCGGTCTTCACGGTCGGCTTGACGTTTTGCGACAGGCTGAGCCAGACCGCAAAGAACACCAGCCACGAGGCCGTGATGATAAGTGTGCGTGGCTCGCTCAACAAAACAATCGACTCGCTGAACAATTATCGGGGTGCGTGCATGATAGCGGGGTTGGCAGTGGCGGGCAGCACCTTGCACAAACATCAGAAAATTGGAGAAAAAAATGTTTGAAGAGCTCAGCAACGAAAACTTTCGCATCGAGTTGCACGGCCGTGTGGCCGAAGTGATCTTCGGGCCGGCCGGCGGAATTCCGGTCACCGATGCGACTGGCCACGCACTGCTGGCCAACATCTGGCCGGTGCTCGACCGTAGCGACCAGGTGAGCGTGATTCTTGTCCGAAGCGAAGGGCGTGCCTTCTCGGCGGGCGGCGCGATCAGCCTGGTGGAAGACATGCTGGCCGACGGCCGCACGCGCCTGCGCGTGCTGCGCGAGGCGCGCGCCATCGTGCAGAACATGATCGATTGCGACAAGCCGATCGTGTCGGCCATCAACGGTGCGGCGGTCGGTGCCGGCCTCGCAGTCGCACTCCTTGCAGATGTCTCGATCGCCGCTGACAACGCCAAGCTGATCGACGGCCACACCAAGCTTGGTGTGGCAGCAGGCGATCATGCTGCCGTGATCTGGCCGCTGCTGTGTGGCGTCGCCAAGGCCAAGTATTACCTGATGACGTGTGAGGCAGTGACCGGCGCCGAGGCAGAGCGCATTGGCCTGGTCAGCCTGGTGGCACCAGAACACGAGCTGCTCGATCGGGCGCGTGAGGTTGCCGGACGTCTGGCACTTGGCAGCCCAAGCGCGCTGGCCTTTACCAAGCGCACCATCAATCAT
>CAZZVZ010000182.1:0-6801 GCA_964657655.1 Gammaproteobacteria bacterium
GCGGCCGATCTGCTTGTATTCATCGTTGCGCGCATTGAGCATCGGCGCGAACGGCAGCACAGTGGCACGCTGGGCCGGTGCCGGTGTTGGCGCCGGCGGGATGTCGAAGCTGTAGTCGACATCGCCGCCTGCAAGATAGGTGGTGGTCAGATCCTCGGGCAGTGCTCCTTCGAGCACCGGCTTGTGATCGGCAGTCGTCTCTTCGGCAGCGAAGATGTCGCCACCCGACAGGTCAGGCGGTGCGCCGGCTTCGATTTCCTCGATCACACCTGCAAAAGGCTCGGTCGCAGCAAAGGCCGGATCGAATTCGACCTGCCTTGCTGGTTCGGACGCATCGAGCTCATGGGCGCGATCGTCCTGCTGTTCATCAACGGGCAAGGCGCCGGGCACGCTTGCTTCAGCCGCAGCAAACGCTGCAGCTTCGCTGCTGCTGTCGCCAATGACTTCAGGCGCCGCTGCGCTGGTCGCCTCGCTGGCGCTGTGATGCTCAGGCACAAACGCTGTTTCGGGCGCAACGGCTGGCACAGCGGCGACCGGTTCTCCAAACACCAGACTTGGCTCGTCGAAAATCGGGAAGTCGGCCGCTTCTTCTAGCTTGTTGTCCGACCCCTCGTCGGCGTCGGGCAGCACCTCGGTGGCCATCCACTGATGTTCGTCGGCCGTGGTGGCGGCGGCACCGGGCGCGTGCGAGGCGTGCACATCGAAGTCGATCAGGGTGCCGTCTTCCTCGGAATCCGGGGCAATCTCGGTCGCGGCGAACTGCAGGGCCGAATCGTCGTCATGCTTGCGTGCGGCAGGCACCAGCGCTTCGGCGCTGGCCACAGGCTCGGCTTCGACATGTTGCTCGGCGGCAATCTCTCCAGCTGCAAGAACCTCGGTGCCAGGGCTGGCCGGTGCTGCAAACGGTGCTCCCGCGCGGACCGCCTCGGCGGCCTCGATAATGGCGTGCGGCTGGCGCGCCGAATGACCTGAGGCCTTGAGCTCGGTGAC
Organism: Gammaproteobacteria bacterium; assembly: GCA_964657655.1. GTDB lineage: Bacteria > Pseudomonadota > Gammaproteobacteria > Burkholderiales > Burkholderiaceae_D > CAJCIC01. The sequence continues at coordinate 991 of CAZZVZ010000182.1, forward strand.
CCATTCGGTCAATTCGGAATTGGAATACTCGAGCAACCCGAGCAACGGCTGCGACGCGGGCTTGCCATCCGACATCCAGTTGTTGAGCGTCTGTTCGACGGCCCAGCCGGCCTCGCCGAAGGCGTTCAGACCGACCATGCGGCCGCTGCCCTTGAGCGTGTGGTATGCACGCCGCACCTCGATCAAGGTGTCGCGATTGGCAGGCTGGGTGCGCAAGGTTGCCAGTCCAGCGCCAGCGGTGCCGAGCACCTCTTCGGCTTCCATCAGGAAAATCTCGAGCAGTTCAGCATCGACTGCAGTGTCTGCAATCGGCACCGGAGCGCTGACAGGCGGTGGCGCCACCTTGGCGGCTTCGTGGCCAGCCAGCCGGTTAGCCTGATTTGCCACCTGCGTGACGGCCGCCTGCAAGGTGTCTGTGTCCGAAGCATCAACACCATCGCTGAGCATCTTGAGCGCAGCGTTGGCCTTGTCTTTCAGGCTGCTGTCATCAAGCAGCATGGCGTCCTGCTTGACCTGCTGCAGTGCCGATACCAGCTCGGCCTTGGTGTCTTCGTCGTCTGGATCGTGCCAGTAGGAACGCACCAGCTCGGCGGCCACGTCACCGTGGCGTGCAGCGTTCTGTTCGACACTTTGTTCTTCGCCAGGGCTGTCAGGCCCGGAGTGCGGCGACGCTCCCCCCGGGCCAGGAAAGTTTGGGTCCGGGTCTGGCTCCTCGACCGGCTCAGGCGCGGCCGGTACCGGGCGTTTCAGATCGGCTGTAAAGGTACCGGTCGCTTCATCGAAGTGGAACATGGCGCCCGAATCGGCACGGTGTTGCAGACTCTCGATATAGAAACCAACGGCGCCCAGCGACTCGGCGACACGTTCGAATTCGCCGGGGGCAGCCACATAGTCAGGTTCGGCGAAGCGGCGGATATTTTCCTGGCCAGCGCGGATCGCGGCACCGGCCTGCTCGTGACCGAGCACTGACAACGCGCCGCCAATCTGGCTGAGCAGCTTCTCTGCCTGCGGCAGCTCCTGCCGCGTCGCAGGATCGCGGAAGAAACTGTCGAGAATCTTCTCGATGCTGCGCAGGTTGCTCTGCATTTCAGAGACGAAGCTCGCCATGGTGAGGCGTTCTTGCGCCTGGCGCGAGATTTCATCGAGCCAGGTGGGATCCTCGTCTTCGGTGTGGGCAGCGCCCAGTGCAGAAGCTTCCACGCGCGCCACCACAGCCTCGGCGCGCTGGTCGAACTGTTCGTCGAGCGAGCGCACCTGATCGAGCGCACCTTCGAGAAAAAGCAGCGCAGTCGCGACATCAAGACCGACGGCTTCAGCCGGTTTTCTCGGATCAAACGACAGCTCGGTACCAATCGATGCCACCACCTGTGCCACGTGGGCCAGACCAGGACGATTGAGGGAGCCTGCCGCACCGAGCAGCGCGCTTGCATCGCGGGAGAAATTGGAGATCTGCGCAGCATCGCCCGCCACCACCAGGCTCCAGGCGGCCTTGGCCGCCGCCAGTGATTCCTTGGCAGCGCGTACGGCCGCCAGATTGAGTTCCGAGGAACGCTCGGTCTCGAAATCATCGGGCAGCGAATTGTTGAGCCCGTAGACCTGCTTGACTTCGCTGATGTGCGGTGTCACGTGCTGGGCACGCGCCACGAAGAACAAGGTATCGCGCAACAGCCGCTCGGCGACCATGCCGGATCCCTCGAGCAGGCGCCGGATCTGCAGGTTGATGCGGGCCGCCAGTCGCTTGACATTGAGATCGCTCGGCAGCGCATCGGCTGCGAGTGCGTCGAAGAAGGCTCGTGTGACCCACCAGAAAGCACGTTGCTGACCCTGCTTTGGAGTGCCTTCGATCTTTTCGACCGCGCTTTGCATCTCGAGCGCAGCAGCGCGGTTCTTGTCGTCGCGGAGATATACCAGCAAGGCGCGCTCGAAAATGGCGCGCTGCTGAGCGACTTCTTCAGTCGTCAGGGGCGTGCTTTGCACCGACGCGCGCGGCGGGCGGATCGACAGGTCCGGGTAGAACAGGTCGGCCGGATGGATGCGGTCGGCGCCGCGCAGCGACAGCAGCGAGCGATAGCTCGGGAACAGGCGCACCGGTTGATGCGGCGCACCTTGCAGCAGTTCTTCGAGATACTGGATCACAGCCCGAAACGCAGCGCCCACCAGGTCCACAGCGCGCTCGTCGGCCTGTTCGGGATTGGCTTCAAAGCCTTCCAGCAGGTGTTCGACCTCTTCTGTGACGAGCGATACGCCTTCGAGGTCGACCAGTTGCAAGGCGCCGTGCGCCTGGTGCAGATCGGAGCGAGCAAGCCGCAGTGCGCCGACGTCCTCGGGATTCTTGGAGAAAGTGCGCAGCGACTCGAGTGAGCGTTCAAGCGAGCTGCGCAGCTCACCCATCACCCATGAGAGAGGGCCGGTGTCTATCCGTTCCCAGGCCGGGACGTCTGCGCCCGGCGCCAGGCCGTCGATGGGTGGAGGCACGTTCATGGAGAGTGTTTCCTTCTCGACCCTATGCCACCTTGAAGCGCGCGACCGAGCTCTTCAATTCCTGCGCCAGCGCAGAGAGTTGCGAAATCGAGTCGGCTGTCTTCTGGGTGCCAAGCGATGTTTCTTCGTTAACCGTCAGGATGTGCTGGATCGACTGCGCCACGCCCCCTGCTGAACGGGCCTGCACCGAAGTGTCCTGGGAAATCTGCTCAATCAGTTCTGCAAGCTGGCGTGAAACGCGGCCGATGTTGGACAGCGCCTGACCGGCAGCATCAGACAGCTTGGCCCCTTCCACCACACCCTGGGTCGACTTCTCCATAGCGGCGACGGCATCGGAGGTATCGGTCTGAATCGTTCGCACCAGCGCGCCAATCTGCTTGGTTGCCTCGGCGGAGCGTTCAGCAAGTCGCTGCACTTCTTCTGCAACCACCGAGAAGCCACGACCCGCTTCACCGGCAGACGCCGCCTGGATGGCAGCGTTGAGCGCCAGCACGTTGGTCTGCTCGGTAATGTCTGAAATCAGCTCAATAATTTCACCAATTTCCTGGGACGATTCACCCAGTCGCTTGATGCGCTTGGAGGTTTCCTGGATCTGTTCGCGGATTTCATTCATACCCGCGATCGAGTTCTGCACCGCGCGCTGACCTTCTTCAGCAGCCGCCAGTGACTGGCGCGCCACGTTGGCGGATTCCATCGCCGAAGAAGACACATCGTTAATCTGCTGCGCCATCAGCAGCACTGATTCACCCGTGTTGCGGATTTCGCGCGACTGCGCTTCAGAGGCAGCCAGCAGACGGCTCGATGTCTCTTGCGCCTGTGATGAAGCGTTGGTCACCAGCTCTGCAGTGCTGTTGATCCGGCCCACCAGGGTTCTAAGTTCCTCGACCGTGTAGTTCACCGAATCTGCAATCGCCCCGGTAATGTCTTCAGACACCGTGGCCTGCGTGGTCAAGTCACCATCGGCGACCTCCTGCAACTCGTTCATCAGTCGCAAAATGGCCGCCTGGTTGGCGTCGTTCTGATGCTTCGCCTCTTCCTCCAGGCGCTGCGCTTCCGCACGTTGGCGTTCGGCTTCTGTGGTCTGTCCACGCGAGTTGTTGAGATAGGCCACGCCCATCAGGAACAGCGCGATACCGGTCACAATGAAGCCGGCAACCATGGCAACGGTGTTCGAGCGGCGCGCGTTGTTTTCACGTGCGTAACTGAGCTGCAGATCCTGAATCGTGCCGCGCAGATTCTCGTTGTCCTTGAACACCAGCTGCTCGGCCTGCTTGGCGGCCACGATCTTTTGCAGGTTGGCGAGCAGCGAACCGATCTGCGCCTGAAATGACACGAACTGCTTTTGCAGTTCATCGAGGCGCTGCTTGGTTTCTGGATCCTTGGTCGGCGCAAGACGAAGCGCGTCCGAGCCATTGGCCAGGCCATCGAGCAGATCGCGGAAGGTGTTGGTGTCCTTGCCCAGCAGGAACGCCGTTTCGGGATTGACGCCTTCACCTGACAGCAGTTCGTTGGCGTTCTTGGCCAGCCGCTGCGTCAACATGACCAGCTGGCTGGATGCTGAGATCTCGCGCGCCGGTGCTGATGCCTGCAGTTTCAGGGCAGCAATCTGTTCGGTGAGTTCCAGCAGGGTCGGGTTGGAATCATTGAGCGACTTGAGCGTGGTACCAATGTCGGTCAGCACCTTCTGGTTGGCCAGCACGATCTTGGCGTTGGCATCGGTACGACGCCATTCTTCGGTCAGCGGTGTCAGTTTGGTCTGGATCGCGGCGCTCGATGGCGGTACCGTCCGATTGCCGATGCGACCGCCATAGGTCAGCACGTTCAGGTTCTGCGAGAACTGGTCGTCGCTTTCACGCAGCTGGCGAAATGCGTCCGGGTTACCTTGCAGCGCGGTCGGCACTGCCTTTGCGAGGCGCTGGGAATGCATCAGCGAATCACCTGTCAGCTGTGCGTAAGTGGCTTCATAGCCTGCTTGTCGCAGATCGAGGTACACGAAGGCGGCACCGACCATGGCGCCGAGCACCGCGATGATGAACAGAATGACCAGCTGGCGGCCGAGAGGGTACTTGCCAATCAGCGGCAACCTGGAACTTGCCGCCGTGTCGATCACGCGACCTGTGAGGCTGTCACGCGGGTCAACCGTATCGGGCGATCCATCGGCCAGCTCCATGGTGGTCGACGAATCGATGGGCGCCTCGGCCGCGACTTTTTCAGCCGCAAGAGATCTCAGTTTGAATGCCATAGTGTCCTCACCCTCACCAAATGCCTATCTGCAGAAAACGATCATCGGCAGCAAGCGCTGCCAAACTTAACTCTTCCCAGGTCACGCCGTCCTGATCGGTGTAACTGCGGCCAATCCAGGGTGGGTTGGCGGCCAGTTCCTGCTCCGAACGATCGGTCCGCTCCGTCAACTGGCCGGTGCCTCGCAGACCGAGCATGCGGGTCACCAGGATGCCGGCGTTGAATTTCAGGTCGGGCGAGAAAGCCAGCACACGGCTGTCCTTGTCGAGATTGGTGGGGACGCCATTTTGATAGATGCCAAGATCGATCACCGAGACCAGGCCGCCGCGCACGTTCGCCAGGCCGCGATACCAGGGCTTGGTCAGCGGCACGCTGGTGACCTCGGGGATGGCGATGATTTCCCCCGCTTCTGGCAGATCGATCAGGTAATTCTTCTGGCTCTCGCCATGGGCAATGCGCAATGCCAGCCGACTTTGCGTGCTCGGCGTGGTGCGCGCCAGCGCGAGCCGGTCGGCCAGGCCTGTCTGGAACTCGCGCAGCAGTGTGCGGTTGCGAGCGCGCCGACTGGCCGGTGTAAGGGGCGTCTGTAGCTCAGCCATACGGACGGCCGACGAAGGCGCTGTCAGCTTGCATAGGACTGGATCTTGTCCAGTAAATCCTGTGGATTGACTGGCTTGACGATGTAGTCCTTGGCGCCCTGCTTCATGCCCCAGTAGCGATCGGTCTCCTGATCCTTGCTGGTGCAGATGATGATGGGAATATGCTGGGTCTGCGGATCGCGGCTGATGGCACGCGTCACCTGAAAACCGTTCTGGCCGGGCATCACCACGTCCATCAGGATCAGCTGCGGCTGGTCGTTCTTGGCCTTGAGCATCGCTTCTTCGCCATTTTCGGCCGTCACGACGGTATAACCGCTGCGTGTCAGCAGGTCAGCATAGAAGTAGCGCTCGGTAGGCGAATCGTCGACCACCAGAATTTTTTGAATGACCATGAAAATCTCTCCTGCGAAACTTAGCGCGGCTGTTCGTCGCGACGACGAGCATGCTGCTGGACAGTTTTTAACAAACTATCCTTGGTAAATGGCTTGGT
>CAZZVZ010000183.1:0-6800 GCA_964657655.1 Gammaproteobacteria bacterium
GCGCAGCCTGCCGATCATGGCGCAGGTCACCGGCGGTGCGCCGGTGGTGTTCGATTGCGAAGGCATGGCACCGGGCGAACAGAAGACCGCGGTATGGCGCGGCAAGCCGATCTGGATTGTGCGCCGCACGCCAGAGCAGCTTGCCAGTCTCGCCAAGAACGACGCCAATCTGGCCGATCCCAAGTCCGAGCGCAACACGTCGGGTCCCGACGCGCTCAATCCCGCTTTTGCCTGCAAGAACGAGTGGCGCTCGGTCAACAAGGAATATCTGGTGCTGATCGGGATTTGCACCCACCTGGGCTGCTCGCCAGGTCAGAAATTCACGCCCGGCGCGCAACCGAGTCTGCCGGCTGACTGGGAAGGCGGCTGGCTGTGCCCCTGCCACGGTTCGACTTTCGATCTGGCCGGTCGGGTCTTCAAGAACAAACCGGCCCCCGACAATCTCGGCGTGCCACCCTACAAGCTCGACAATGACGAGCATCCGACCCGTATTACGATTGGTGAAGTGACCAAGGCCTAGGCCCTGGCACTGGAGAATCTTATGGCAAGCGAAAAGGTGATTAGCGCTAACGCGCCAATTGGCGAGAAAGTGCTCGGCTGGGTCGACGCTCGTCTGCCGGTGAGCAAGCTCTGGAAGGAGCATCTGTCGGAGTACTACGCGCCGAAGAATTTCAACTTCTGGTATTTCTTCGGCTCGCTTGCGCTGCTGGTGCTGGTGATCCAGATCGTGACCGGCATCTTTCTCGTGATGCACTACAAGCCGACCGCCACCGAGGCCTTCACCTCGGTCGAGTACATCATGCGTGATGTGCCCTGGGGCTGGCTGGTGCGCTACATGCATTCGACCGGAGCGTCGGCCTTCTTCATCGTGGTCTATCTGCACATGTTCCGCGGTCTGCTCTACGGCTCGTACCGCAAGCCGCGCGAACTGGTCTGGATCTTCGGGGTGTGCATCTTCTTGTGCCTGATGGGCGAGGCCTTCTTTGGCTACCTGCTGCCGTGGGGCCAGATGTCGTACTGGGGCGCCCAGGTGATCGTCAACCTGTTCTCCGCAATTCCTTTCATCGGTCCGGACCTGTCGCTGTGGATTCGTGGTGACTACGTGGTCAGCGATGCCACCCTGAACCGCTTCTTCTCGTTTCACGTGATTGCCATTCCGCTGGTGCTGCTCGGTCTGGTGGCCGCCCACGTGATGGCGCTGCACGAAGTCGGATCCAACAATCCGGATGGCGTGGAGATCAAGAAGTTCAAGGACGAGCGTGGCGTGCCGCTCGACGGCATCCCGTTCCATCCCTACTACACCGTGCATGACATGTTCGGCGTGGCGGTCTTCCTGATGGCCTTTTGCGCCATCATCTTCTTCGGTCCGGAGATGGGTGGCTACTTCCTTGAAGCCAACAATTTCCTGCCGGCGGATTCGCTCAAGACACCGTTGCACATCGCTCCGGTGTGGTACTTCACGCCGTTCTATTCGATGCTGCGTGCCACCACCGACCTGTTCACCTGGGTGATGATGATTGGTGCCGCCCTGGGTTACGTGATCTGGTATCTGCGCACGCGCCCGCGCGTGGTGTTCGCGCTGCCAGCCGGGATCGTGATCCTGCTCGTGATCGTGCTGCTGCGTGCCATCGATGCCAAGTTCTGGGGCGTGGTGATCATGGGCGGCTCGGTCATGATCCTGTTTGGCATGCCGTGGCTGGATCGCAGCCCGGCGCGCTCGATCCGTTACCGCCCTGGCTTTCACAAGGTGCTGTATGCGATTTTCGTGGTGGTGTTCATGGTGCTTGGCTACATCGGCACCCAGCCTCCGTCACCGTTCTTCAATATCGTCTCGCAGATCGGTACGGTGTTCTATTTCAGCTTCTTCCTCGGTATGCCGATCTGGAGTCAGCTTGGAACCTTCAAGCCGGTCCCTGAGCGCATCGTGTTCCACCCCCACTGAGTCGACGTGCCGAGGCCTGCATCCATGAAAAAAATACTACTGATGATGTTGCTGGTGCTGCCGCTGATGGCGTGGGCCGAGGACGGCCCGCCGGTCGACGAAGCCCCGGATCTGGCGAACAACCCGGCTGCCCTGCAGCGCGGCGCCAAGCTGTTCGTCAACTATTGCCTGAGCTGCCATAGCGCCGCCTCGATGCGCTACAACAGATTGCGCGACATCGGTCTGTCAGAAGACGAAATCAAGCAAAATCTGCTGTTCACCACCGATGCAGTGGGTGACACCATGAAGGTCGCGATGCGTCCGGCCGATGCCAAGATCTGGTTCGGCACTGCCCCGCCAGACCTGTCTGTCATGGCGCGCGCCAAGTCGCCGGATTACATCTATACCTATCTGCGTTCCTATTACCGCGATCCGACCCGTCCGACCGGCTGGAACAACGTGGTCTATCCAAATACGGCCATGCCTCATATCCTGTGGCAGCTGCAGGGTCTGCGTGATCCGAAGTTCGAGGAAAAGAAGAGTGAAGATGGCCAGACCACCAAGTCGGTGGTCGGCTACACGCAGGTGACACCTGGCCTGCTGAACCCGGTTCAGTATGATTCCGCAGTAGCAGATCTGACCGCCTTCATGGATTACATGTCTGAGCCAGCCAGAACCGAGCGTCACGAACTCGGCGTGTGGGTTCTCCTGTTCCTCGGTCTATTTACGTTTATTACATGGCGCCTCAACGCGGCGTTCTGGAAAGACGTTCACTAGGGCGCCACAGCGCTCTGGGATACAAAGGGTGGGCGATGCTCACCCTGTTTGTTTTTAAGGGGTTTTAAGATGATGGTTTTGTATTCGGGAACAACCTGCCCGTTCAGTCAGCGTTGCCGCCTGGTCCTGTTCGAAAAGGGCATGGACTTCGAGATTCGCGACGTCGATCTTTTCAACAAGCCGGAAGATATTTCCGTGATGAACCCGTACGCTCAGGTGCCGATCCTTGTGGAACGCGACCTGATCCTGTACGAGTCGAACATCATCAACGAGTACATCGACGAGCGTTTTCCGCATCCGCAGCTGATGCCGGCAGACCCCGTGATGCGTGCGCGCGCCCGCTTGTTCCTGTTCAATTTTGAAAAGGAACTGTTCGTGCATGTCGGCACGCTCGAGAACGTGCCGGCCAAGGGCCACGAGAAGGCCCACGAAAAGGCACGCGCCTCGATCCGGGATCGCTTGACTCAGCTTGCTCCGATCTTCCTCAAGAACAAGTACATGCTGGGCGAAGAGTTCTCCATGCTCGACGTGGCCATCGCGCCTTTGTTGTGGCGACTTGACCATTACGGTGTGGAACTGTCCAAAAACGCCGCGCCGATCATGAAATATGCTGAGAGAATCTTTTCTCGTCCCGCATATATCGAGGCGCTCACGCCGTCCGAGAAGGTGATGCGGCGCTAAATCAGGTGCTGCTCTTCAAAACGCCATGTCAGATGCCAGCTCGACCAAGCCGTATTTGATCCGTGCCATTTACGAATGGTGCACGGATAACGGCTTCACACCGTATCTCGCGGTGCAGGTCGACGATCAGACCGTGGTGCCGCGCGAGTACGTCAAGAATGGCGAAATCGTGCTGAACATCAGTTCGCTGGCGACCAGCAAGCTGTCGCTGGGCAATGAGTTCGTCGATTTCCAGGCGCGCTTTGGCGGCGTGGCGCGCTCGATCTCGGTGCCGATCACCAATGTCAGCGCCGTGTACGCTCGCGAGAACGGACACGGCATGGCGTTCGAAGTCGCCGCAGGTCAGGGTCAGGGTCATGATGCACCGCCAGCACCTGCATCCGAAGGGGTGCCGGCCGCCATGCGGCCGGTGCTGTCGAGCGTCGACAGCACTGCACCGCCGCCCCATTCGCCCGACGACGGTCCCAAGGGCAAGCCGCGCCTGACCATCGTCAAGTCATAGCTCGGGTACAATCCGAGCCGTGCAATCGGTACAGCTGTCACCGCGTTGCACGCAACAGGTCAATCTGGAAATGCCGCTTTAGCTCAGTTGGTAGAGCAGCGCACTTGTAATGCGAAGGTCGTCAGTTCGATTCCGACAAGCGGCACCATTTCCACTCGCATGAACCGATAGCTGCCGGTTACTGAAACCGGTCTGCATGGACCTGATTGCCGGCGCTCCCCGAATAAAAATAGACTGCCGTGCCATTGTTGTTGCGGTCGAACACGAAGTTCGGGTCACCCCACACGCCAGTCTGCGTGGGCGCGTCAAATTCGACGTTTTGCTGAAACGTCTTGGTCGACACCAGGTATTGGCCATAGGTCGTCGCGTGTCCCAAATAGGTGAACACCACGTTGCCAGCGCCGTCGGCTGCAATCGAGGCGGCATGGATAGTGCCGCCCTGGCCTGTTCCGGTTGCCCGCAGCGTCGCGTCCCAGGCCGAGGCGCCGGGTGCGAGGCGCGACAGGTACATGCCATCCGTGCTCGCAGGCGTCGGACCAGAACTGTTCTGCGAATAGATCACGCTGAAAATACCGGCCTTGTCGACGGTAATCGCCGGCACTGCAGCACCCGTCGGACTCTGGCCGTCGTCGAGTTGGGTAGGATTCGAGAAGGCTGATCCGCCGAGCGTCAGGTGCGCGGCCTGGACAGTAGACACGCCCCCGTTTGCGGTCTGATCCCAGGCGATGACGGTACCGTTTGATCCCCCGGCAGCAATCACGCTGCCAATGGTGCCTGTGGCAAGCGCATCAATCGTGTGGCTCGCACCGAAGGTCGACGCCGAAGCAGCTTGAGTAGCTGCCAGCACGTGGCCGTTGTCGATCCAGGCGAGGGTCACATTGCCTCTACTGTCGGCTGCCAGTGCCACGCTGCTCACGCCCTGGCCCAGTGCTGTCGCGTTACCGTCGATCTGCTGCACCGCGCCCCAGGTCTGGTTGACTGGATTGAATGCAGCGACCTTGAGCACACCGTTATTGATGTTCGCCACGGTCAACACGCCATTCGCGTAGACCGCCGCACCGGTTGCAGGCGAGTTTCCAGGCACATCAGCCACCAGGGGTGTGATGGTGGGCACCTGATAGGTTGGATTGCCAGCGGTTGGTGCTACCGTCGTCAGGCCAAATGTGATCTGCTGGATGACCGTGTTGCCATCGTTTAACGTCAGGCTGATGATCGCCACCGGCTCGCCACCTGGAACCGACGTCAGCGAGAGCACCTGCGCGGGGGTGCCGACGACTGAACTCGTGATCCCCATGCCATTCCCGCCGGGCACCCATTGCTGGGCAACCGTGTAATAGAACTGGTAGGCCACATAGCCGGTGGGCATTGCTCCATCGCTATCGGTCCAGATCGAAAAAACATTGCCCAGATCATCGGTCGCGACGAACGGGCGGTAGTGATTGGTCGAATACAGGTTGCCAATGCTGTCACCGGTCTGCGCGAAATTCGAGCGTGCAGTCGTAAAGCTCGATGCGTAAGCCGAAGCAAGCGAATCTCCTGCAACGTCCTTCAACGCAGTCGATGCCTTGATCGCGTACGTGGTCGCACCTGCGATGGTGTTGACGGGCGCGATCGAAATCGTGGTGCCTGAGCCCGTCACTGCGCTCGGCACGAGCACGCCTTCGGGCGTGACGAGCTCAACCGTAGAACTGTTGGCCCCGCTGTACGAGCTGGCATCTGCATTCGCGTTCAGTGTCAGACCAAGACCTGCAGTGCGCGCGACGGCAGTGCTGCCATCAGGTGGCACGCTCGCCGTGACGGCAAATGCCGATGGTGCGGGTGCAGGCGCAGGGCCAGGTGGCGGCGCCGATGCGCTTGGGGCGCTACCACCCCCGCCGCCGCCGCCGCATGCAGCGAGCGAGAGAGCGAGCAATCCAAGTGCCAGTCGATGGGCTTCTTTCACGTGTCCCCGAATGTTAGTTTTTTGAAAACGGAAATATTCCGGCACGCTTTCGCATTACCAAACTCGCGCAGCCGCACAATTGCCAGACTGTTGTGGCCGACCAACATGGACCGGAAGCTCGCGCTTTCCTGATTCAACTCGTCCCGCGGAGGGCGCTCTTTCATCTTCTCAATTGTCGCGAGGATGGCGCGGCCTACTCCCGCATCTGCTTGGGATCGCGTACGGCAAAAATGCTGCTGGCCGCGCTCATGATTGCAGCTTTGCGCCATGCGCTGCGCGCAGTTCGTTGGGCGCATGGACGGCACTCGGGCGCAGGCCCGTCGGGATTACAAGTACAGTCAGCCCGCTGCTGTCAACGCTGAACAGATTGAGGCCGAGCGGATCGATGCCGAGCTTCGGGCCGGTACCCGTGGTCGAGACCGCGATGGTGCCAAGCTTGAGTAGATTGCCGGTGCTGCTGTCGACGCTGGTCGCGTCATACACCGTAATGTGATCGAGCTGGAAGCTCTGGCTCTGATTGAGGTAATTGCACTCCGCAACGTAGACGCGTGTGCCGTCGGCCGACAGCACCGAACTGTTTCCGTACTGGCTACCATCCTGCGACGGCAGCGTTCCGATCAGGGAATAGTTGCTCGTCACATTGAAGACCGACAAATAGCTCAGCGCGACCGAATGGTCCTGGCTGAACTGCGCAGTGCTTGAAATCGGCAGCGCAGGAGCTGCAGTGAAGCTGTCGGTCGCAGTGCTGTAGACCTCGGGCGATGGCGAAGGCTCCTCAAAATCGAATACCGCAATAAACAGCTGGCCGTCGGGGCTGCCCGAGAACGAGCTGGCGCTCAGATTTGCGCCAACCTGCACGATCTGCTGCAGACCAAGATCGAGGTAATTCGCGCCGCCCTGCAGCCAGATCCGGTTATTGGCCGTCACCGGATTCGGGATGCCTCCTCCCGTCAGGCCGTAGTAAAGGCTCCACGAAG
>CAZZVZ010000184.1:0-6780 GCA_964657655.1 Gammaproteobacteria bacterium
TCAAATGGGGCGATCCATATTCTCCTTCGAGCTGACAGCAGCGAGTCTGGCGCCAGCACATGAACCTCGATCAAATCCGAAAGATTGCCTGTGCGCTGCCCGAAACCACAGAAGCGCCACATTTCCACTTCACATCGTTTCGTGTGCGCGGAAAGATCCTGGCCACGGCACCGCCTGACGGTGAGTTCTTGCATCTGTTCGTCGACGACGCCACGCGCGAACACGCGCTTGCGCTCTATCCAGATCATATGGAAAAGCTTTTATGGGGAAACAAAGTTGTTGGCCTGAAGGTTGCGCTTCGCAGCGCAAGCGCTGCGGTGGTCAAAGGACTGTTGCTCGAGGCCTGGAAAAATAAAGCTCCCAAGTCGCTTGTCGCTTCAACCTCCTGATCAAGCCTTGTTCCGGGTCGTGCGCCGCTCGCGGCCAGAGCGTGTTCAGGCCTGGTTGAGCAGTTGCACCAGCGCCTCGAACACGACTGGCTTGACCAGCAAGGAAAAGAATCCCGCGTCACGCGCCCTGGTGTGATCGTCGGGCTGTCCGTATCCGGAGATCGCAATACAGCGACTGTTTGCAGAGCGTCCGCCGGATCGCACCTGACCGACCACGTCGTATCCTGAGATCTTCGGCAGGCCAATGTCGATCAGCAGCACGTCGTAGAACTTGACACGGGCCGCCGCGATGGCAGGTTCTGGCAGGCGGAACACGTCGACCCGGTGGCCACTGCTGCGCAGCAGCTCGGCCAGCGTATCGCCGGCGTCGCCATTGTCGTCGACCAGCAGGATTTCCAGTGGACGGGAGTCCATGTCTGGCGCATCGCCCTGCGCTGGCAGATCTCGCACATTGGTAAAACGCGGAAAACTTACGGTAAAGCGACTGCCTTGACCCTCCCTGCTCTCGACTGCGATGGTTCCGCCATGCAAGGCGACCAGGCTCTTGACCAGGGCCAGCCCCAACCCGAGCCCGCCCTGCGAACGATCCACCGAGCGATCGGCCTGGGCAAATGGCTCGAAGATGGTCGGCAAATAGGTTTGCGAAATGCCAATACCGTTGTCCTCGACCGAAATCGCCACCGTGCTCGGCTCGACGCTGACCGAAAGTCGTATGTGCCCGCCAGCAGGTGTGTACTTGGCAGCGTTATTCAGAAGGTTGGCGGTCACCTGGACCAATCGTTTGTAATCGCCCTCCAGCCAAGGTCCGCCGTCTGAGGTCTGAACTTCGAGCGTATGTTGCCGGCTCTCGATCAAAGGCCGGATTTGTTCCGTCGCATCGGCAACGGCCGCGCTCAGATCGACCGGTTGCATGTTGAGCTTGGCCATGCCTCGCGTGACCCGTGACACGTCAAGCAGATCCTCGAGCAGCGAGCTCATATGGCTCACTTGCCTTGCGATCACCGAGCCGGCGAATTCGATGGTCTTGTTGTCTGCAGCCGAGCGGCGCAGCAGTTCCGCAGCCGATGCGATCGGTGCCAGCGGGTTGCGCAACTCATGGGCGAGCATGGCAAGAAACTCATCTTTGCGCCGATCCGCCTGGACCAGTTTTTCTGCCGCCAGAATGCGATCAATGGCGAGCCAGATGCGCTCGTTGATATCCAGTGCGAGATCGGTTTCCGTCGCGGTCCAGGGATACGGGTCGGGACGATAGAGTGTCACGGTGTTGGTCAGGATGCCATCACGCAGATGCGGCAATGACACCACGGAACGAATTCCGAGCGACTCGTACGACGAAGACTTGGCCATGGTCAGGGGACTGGTACGAACATCGTCCACCACCAACGGCTTGCCGTTTCTAAGACAGGCGATCGCGCCTTCCCCCAACTCGGAAAGATCGCCGCCGATCCCCGCCAGATGGCGGCCACCCTCACGTGTCCAATCGGTGTGGATCTGAAAGGAATTCGCTGATTCGTCGACATCAGCGTAAAAAACGTGGTGCGCGTCGAGATACTCCCCGAAAAAGCGCGCACTTGCCTGCTGAATCGCAGCGACTGTCGTCAGGCTCGAGATCTGCTCGGCGTGCGCCAGCCGCATTGCGCCTCGCCTTTCGAGCGCGACCTGTTCCGTCGTCTCGAGGATCAGGCAGAGAACTGCAGCCACTTCGCCGTCATGGTCGAAGATCGGCGAATACGACAGGTTGAACCAGCGCGCGCTCTGCTGGATGGGTCGCATGACATTGGTCTTGAGCACCCGCTCACCTGCAAAGGCAGCATTCACCAGAGGTTGCACGTCCTGCCAGATGTCGGGCCACACTTCAGGGATGGGCTGCCCCAGCGGATTTCGATTTCTGCTCGTCAGGATTGGAATGTAGGCTGCGTTGTAGAGAAATGCGAGACTTTCACCCCAGACAATGAAGGCCGGCAGGGGCGTTTCTGCAATCACCGACACGCAGTGTTTCAAGAGTTCGGGCCATCCCTGCGGGTCGCCCAGGGGCGTGCACGCCCAGTCCGTCTCGTGGAAGTGTTCGGTGGTCGCGCGCCGCCCGGCGAGCACGTGATTCGGTACCTTGCTGGGGCCTCGATTCATTGCTTCATCTTCTGTGGCACTGCCAGGAAACTCCCGTGCAGTTTTATTTGCAAACAAAGGTGCCACAAGTTGCAGCACGCCGCATCATCTTACGCAGTGCGGGGCGAGGCGCTGGTCAGCGACTGTGATCCCTCGCATCAGCCGGTTTGGAGCCTGGGGTTCCAGGCTTGCACGTGACTCAGAGTCCGCCTGCATGTTACGGCCAGCCCGGATGCGCGATCCAACAACCGGCAGCGGCGGACGACGATTCGCCGCAGCACCAGGCGCAAAGGCTAGGCGAGGCGCAGACCCGCCGCCTCCGCCGACGCATCGCCTGCCACCGGCGCGGAGGGCTTGCACTGGCCACCCTGAACATCGCTGATCATGGCGTATAAAGCCTTGGGATCGACGGGTTTGGTCATATGCTGGTCAAAACCCGCTTGCAGCGCATTCTGCCGATCAAGCTCTTGGCCCCAGCCGCTGATCGCAATCAGGGTGATGTCTTGGCCGTGCTGCATTGCTCGAATCGAGCGAGCCACGTCCAGACCTGACAGGTTGGGCATTCCGACATCAAGTAACGCCAGGCGCGGCTTTGCCCGCACGAATATCTCGAGCGCCTGTGCGCCATCGAATGCGACATGGACGTGATGTCCGGCAAGGCGCAACACCTCAGCAAGACTCTCCGCCGAGTCGGCGTTGTCATCGGCGATGAGTATTTGCGTAGGCGCTTCCAAAGTGCTCGGACTGCGACTCGCTATGGCGCTTGAGGGCACTTCTTCGGGGAGGTCGCAGACCGCATCGGGCAGGAAAACTTCGAAAGTACACCCCTGACCGATACCGGCGCTCGCCGCGGTGATCTCGCCTTGATAAAGCCGCACCAGGTTACGTGCCAGAGATAGGCCAATGCCAAGGCCGCCTTGCGAGCGCGCCAGGCCGTGTGGTGCCTGCATGAACATTTCGAACACACGCTCGACGTCATCCGCAGACAAGCCGATTCCGGTGTCTCGCACCTCGATGGTGACATCACGCTCGCAAACGCGGATGTCCAGACAGATGCTTGAGCCTTCGTCGGAATACTTGAAGGCGTTGGCGAGAAGGTTGGAGACGACTTGACTGATCCTTAGACTATCGACATTGATTCCCACATCGGTCTCTGGTCTCGAGACCGACAGGCGCTGGTTTCTGGCATCGCGCAGCGGCTTCGAGGTTTCGATGGCGGCGTCGATCACGCCATGGAGCGACACCTTCTGGCGCTTGATCTGCACGGTCCCATGAGAGATTCGGGAGACGTCGAGCAGATCTTCAAGCAAAAGTGCCATGCGCCTGACCTGACGCTCAATGATTTGCAGGCTCTTGCGCCGTCGAAGATCGTCGAGGCCGACCGATTCGAGAACGACCACCGCTTGCCGAATCGGTGCCAGAGGGCTGCGTAGTTCATGCGCCAGCGTCGCCAGAAAATCATCCTTGCGCTGATCGGCTTCGATCAGCCGGTCATTTTCGAGCTTTCTTTGTTCTTCTAACGCAAGTTGTGCTGCAGCCAGTCTTTGGTTGAGCTCTTTGCGATCCGTGATATCGACTGTGGCACCATAGGCTCTGAGCAGGCTGCCGTCACTGGCGGTCTCCAGCGTGATGCGCGACAGTAACCAGCGCATGCGGCCGTCGGGCAGCAAAACCGACATCTCACGCTCGTATTTCAGATCTCCTCGGGCAAGCCGCTCTCTGATGGTCCGGGCACTTTCTTCTCGATGCTGCTGATCAAGACTGCCAAGCCACTGTTCAAGAGGGATCGGGCCATCGACGATCGGCTTACCAAGCAGCGTGCAAAGACCGGCCGAGAGGTAGGCCGTCTGAGCGACGTAGTCGAGTTCGAATACGCCCATGCCGGTATTCTCCTGAGCGAGCAGCAGACGCCTCTCCGTGTCCAGCGCGCGCTGCGTGACAAGGCGGAGCCTGCGTCCGAGGATCGAGGAGCCGGCGGCCAGCACCAGGTACAGGCCGATCACGGTAGCGCCTGCAGCGCGAGACGTTGCCGCGCCTCCGATGGGCGAAATCAGCAGGGCCAGGTTGGCCAAGCCGATGGCGAACACGATGAAGGCGGCAGCCCGGCCAAAGCGCAGACCGACAAGCAGGATGACTGGAACCAGAAAAAAAGGAACCGTGCCACCAACCAGAGGTTGTATCAGCCACTGGCAAACGGCTGCAACCAGCCCACTGAGCGTCGCCCAGAAATATGAATGCCGATTTTTATGGTCAATTGACATCGCTTGACGCATCGTTCTTCCGGTACGAACACCTTGCGCTGCGTCGTGGGCGGCCCGACAATTGGGCGCGTAGACACCTCTGAGACAGGAATGCAATTTCAGCCTACTACAAAATTTTTCAACGGAAAAGAGTCATTTTGCAGCGCGGATTCTCGCCTTCATGACTTGAGGCAGAACGCAGATCGGCTCAAACTCTGACCATGAGAATTCGATCTGGAAACGACCCGTCCGGTGCCGCGCGACGCGCAGAAGTGCGCGCTTTGAACCGGGCTGGTTCGCAGTGCGGCTGACCTTGCGGCGAACGATTCCGAAGGCACTGCTATGCCTTGGCGCGTTCCTCAGTGGCGTGGTCGCCATCGCCTCTTACCGCTACCTGATGCAACTTGGGCCAGTCCCGCCAAACGTTGCCGCAAATCGGTTCCTTCACCCCTGGATCGTGATTCATGCGACATCGGCCGCAAGCGCACTGCTGGTCGGCGTCGGGCAATTTTTACCGGCGATACGCGAGCGCCGTGCCTCTCTGCACCGTTGGGCAGGTCGGGTCTACGTCATCGCCTGTCTGGTGGGCGGTATTTCAGGTCTGGTTCTGGCGCTGGGCGTGTCCACTGGGCCGATCGCGGCGACCGGGTTTGCAATCCTCGCCATCCTGTGGATTTTCGTCACCACCCGAGGATGGCTTGCGGCAAGGAGGCGAAGCTGGCTCGAACACCGGCGATGGATGGTGCGCTCCTACGCTTTGACCTTCGCCGCCGTCACGCTGCGGCTGTACCTGCCCGTGGCCGTCATTGCCTCGATGCACGGCTTCGACTTCATCGGAGCCTATCGGCTGATCGCCTGGCTCGCGTGGGTGCCCAATGCAATCCTCGCCGAGCTGTATCTCAAAAGGCGAAGGGCAGTCTTTCTCGCCACAAGCAAAATGCCCGTCTAGCTGCGGCGCCTGGCCGCCTAGCCAGCGAGCCGTTTTCACGCGGTGCGGGCTGTGCCCGCTCGCATCGCGAATGTAACGCCTCACGGCATTGGTTGTCGGTCAAAAAGAAAATTTGCTGACGAAGAAGATCAAGGCTGGCAAGCGGCGATATTGCCGTCAAGGTGGTTTTCGATTGCAGCGATGCGACGCGCCGCATCCGTTGACGTTGTTGTTGTGGAAGTGCACGATTCTGAAAAAGCCGAGGCGATATGCACTACCATGGCTCAGCAGCGCCGCCTGCTCAGGATGGCACCGTACTGCTCGCAAGGACCAATCTAGCAACGATTCTCGATTCGATGGAGAAGTAGCAATGGAGTCAGGCAACGCGAGCTTGTTCGGCGAGTTTCTGATCATCACCCGAGCCGAGATGAGCGGAGATCACTGGATCGGCTTTTTCAAACTCAATCGGTTCGCAGACGACGGAAAGACCTCGACCGTCTTCGAGGATGAAGAGGAAGTCGATGAACGTTTCGATAGTGAGGAAGCGGCTCCGCAGGGTGCGCGCAAAGCAGCAGAAGCCTCGATCACGCGCGGCAAGACACCCAAGTGGGATTAGCTGACTGGCGCTAATAACTGCTTGCGGGTCAATCGTCTTTCCCAGTCAAACATCCATGTCCGAACACCAGTCGGTCAATTCGCTCGACTCAATTACTGAAAATCATACGCGTCAGCAGCGCGTCCTGGTGCTTGGCGCCAGCGGCACGATTGGCCGCGCCACGGTTCGTGCGCTGGTCGCACGCGGCCATCAGGTGGTGTGCCTGGTTCGATCAAATGCGCTTGTCGCGCATCCGCCCAGGCCCATTGGTGAGGAGCCGTTTTTCGCCGGTGCAATGGTTCGAACCGGTGATGTAACCGATCCACTGTCACTTACCCGGGACGGATTTAAGGGCGAGCCATTCGATGTTCTCCTGTCTTGTCTGGCGTCGCGCACGGGCGCACCTGACGACGCTTGGGCGATTGATTACGCGGCGCACTGCAATGCGCTCCAAGCCGCGCGAAATGCAGGGGTTACACACGTCGTTTTGCTATCTGCGATCTGCGTTCAAAAACCTCTGCT
>CAZZVZ010000185.1:0-6767 GCA_964657655.1 Gammaproteobacteria bacterium
AATGGGCGCATTCTGACCGGCCGTGATGCTGCTCACAAGCGCATCCAGGACATGCTAGCCAAGGGTGAGTCACTGCCGGTCGACTTCACCAATCGCATCATTTACTACGTCGGCCCGGTCGACCCGGTGCGTGACGAAGCGGTCGGACCTGCGGGTCCGACCACTGCAACGCGGATGGACAAATTCACCGAGATGATGCTCGCCAACACCGGTCTCATCGCGATGATCGGCAAGGCCGAGCGTGGACCGGTTGCGATCGAGGCGATCAAGCGACACCAGTCAGCATATCTGATGGCCGTGGGCGGCGCCGCGTATCTTGTCTCCAAGGCCATCAAGAGCGCCAAGGTGCTCGCTTTCGCAGATCTCGGCATGGAAGCGATTTACGAATTCGACGTGAAGGACATGCCAGTCACGGTCGCGGTGGATTCCGAAGGGACTTCCGTCCATCAGACCGGCCCGCGCGAATGGCAGGCGAAGATCGGCAAGATCCCGGTCACCACCGCCTGAGCACATTTGCCAGGCCGACCTCGGCCAGTGACTACTGGCGCGGCTCGACTGGTTTGACCGCTCCGCAATCAGCGGCCAGATACTGGCCCTGAAAGGTCGCGTGCATCTGCATCGGCCGCCCCCTCGACGTACCGGTGAAGTCCCAGCTGCCTGAATAACCGGTATCACCGCTTCGATCAGCGGTGAAATGTCCCGTACCCTTCATGTCACCGGCGCACTCCATCGTGCCGCTGTAATGACCAGCCGAATTGACGTAATCCTTCATTTGACATTGGTCTTCCGCGCGCATGTGCGGCTTGTAGGAGCTGCGCTTGGCGGCTTCCTCGGGCGTCACACACACCTGCGTCACGACCGGATGTCCAAACGGCAGTTCGATCCCCATCTGTTTCATCTTCGCGAGCTGCTCAGGCGAGATCTGCGGCATCCCCTGCGGCATGTCGATATTCATGGTCGACTGCCATAACCCGGGTCTCATGGAATCTTCTGCGAACGCGGTCGCGACAAAACCTGCCAACAAAACAACTGCTGCAATCTTCTTCATGGCTCCCCCATTTTGGTTGCAACTGCATCGTCATGTGGTTAGGTTAAATCCGGGGGTGCAACTCCATCAAGGACCTATTGCACACCGGCCTGTGCGAGGCCGCCCTAATCAGAAAATGGCATGTGCAGGGTGCCGGCCCAGTTGACCAACCGCAACCAGCTCAGGCCGAGCAGCTCTCGCAGCACGGCGCTCGAGCGCATGTAGGCTCTTGGGTCAGGCAGAAAACTCTGCCAGCTGAGTGCCGCATTCACGGCGTAGCCAACCGGCGCTGCGATCGGCATGAAGCCCGCTGCCTGGAAGTCGCGCATGGCGCGTGACATATGCACCACGTCGGTCACCAACACCACCGTATCAATATGCTCGGGCGCCAGGATAAGGCGCGATTTTTCGGCATTCTCCACCGTATCGACCGAGCTGCCTTCCTGCCATCTGACCGGAGTGGCAAAATCCTGTGACAGGGTCTGCGCCATCAATGCGGCTTCCGAGTTGCGACCGCCGTCGGGCTTGCCGCCGGTCACCAGCACCGGCCGGTGCGACAGCTTGACCAGCCACGCGGTGTAACGAAGCCGCACCAGTGTCGCCGCAGAGACGGTCTCTCCGCCCCACTCGAGAGCACCGAGGTCGCGGCCGCCGCCCAGCACCACGATTGCCTGGGCGTCGACCGGAATGGCCTTGATCGGCGGATACTGGGTCTCAAACGGCCACTGGGCCCAGGAGGCGACAACCGGCAGCGACAGCAGGAACGCCAGTGCAGCACCACCCACGAACAGGACGCGTCCGGCGTAGCGTGCCCTCGCCACCAGCGCAGCGCCGAGCAGCATCGCCAGAAGCGGTCCGAACGGTGGCAACACCAAAGCCGCCAGCAGCTTCTTGCAGACGAAGCCGATGCTGACGCCCACTTAAGCAGTCAACGCCGCAATGCCCGCGCGTGCGATCTGGGCATCTTCTGCTGACTTGACGCCTGAGACGCCCACAGCACCGACCACATGACCGTCGATCACAATCGGCTCACCGCCTTCGAGCATGCCTTCTAAAGCAGGAGCCGAAAGAAATGACACCCGGCCACCGTTGATCATGTCCTCGTAGATCTTGCTGGCGCGCCGTCCAAGCGCTGCCGTACGTGCTTTGGCAGGCGCGATTTCCGAAGAGATCGGCGCTGCCCCATCCATGCGTTGCAGCCACAATAAGTGGCCGCCGTCATCACACACCGCGATCACCACAGCCCACTTGTTTTTTTCGGCTTCGGCCTCGGCCGCGCGGGCGACACGCTTGACGTCTTCGAGGACCATGAACGGTTTGGTTTGCATGAGCAGTTTCTAAGATTAAGGAACGACAGGCGCTATCGCATGACGAATCTGATCGAGCGCCTGCGGGTCCTCGATGGTGGTCAGGTCGCCCGCAGGCTGCCCCTCGCAAATCGCCTGGATTGCCCGCCGCAGCATCTTACCCGAACGGGTTTTGGGCAAGGCCGAGACAAAATGCACGCGTGCCGGCCGCCCCACCGGTCCCAGCCGCTGGTCAACCACGGCCATGATTTCGCCTTCGGCTTTGAGGCGATCTGCGGCCTGTTCGGCGACGCTTGCGTCTTGCAGAATCACGAAGGCGATCGCGACCTGGCCCTTGAGCTGGTCGGCGACACCGACCACTGCACATTCGGCAACGTTGGCATGCGCGCTGACGCTCTCTTCGATCTCGCGCGTGCCGAGGCGATGTCCGGCGACGTTGATCACGTCATCGGTGCGTCCGAGGATCCAGCAATAGCCGTCTGCGTCTCGAATTCCCCAGTCAAAGCTCGAGTACCACCATTTTCCCTTGATATCAGTCCAGTAGGTCTTGACGAAGCGCTCGTCGTCACGCCATACCGTGCTCATGCAACCAGGTGGCAGAGGTCCCGCAACGGCCAGTAACCCCTTGGTGCCGCGTGGTACTTCCTCGAAAGTGGCCTCGTCGAGGATATGCACGTCAAAACCATACACCGGCTGGCCTGGACTGCCGACCCGGGTCGGCATCTGGGCATCGACCCCACGCAGCACTGAGATCATTGGCCAGCCGGTTTCAGTCTGCCAGTAGTTGTCGATGATGGGCTTGTTCAGCGCACCTGCAATCCACTCGGCGGTCGGTTCATCGAGCGGCTCGCCGGCCAGAAACAGGCTGCGCAATGAACGCAGATCATGGCGCTGCATCAGGCTCGGGTCGTGTTTCTTCAACACACGCAGTGCGGTAGGCGCGGTGAACATGATGTTGACGCGATGCTTCTCGACAATCTGCCACCAGATGCCCGCATCGGGGCGAACTGGCACGCCCTCGTACATGACCGTGGCCATGCCTGCGATCAAGGGTCCGTACACCACATAGCTGTGTCCGACGACCCAGCCGATATCGCTCGATGAGAAGTAGGTCTCGCCCGGTCCACCGCAGTAGATGAAACGCATCGAGGCGGCTAGTGCCACTGCATAGCCGCCAGTGTCGCGTTGCACCCCTTTTGGCAACCCTGTAGTGCCTGACGTATACAGGATATAGCTCGGCGCCGATGACTCAAGCCATACGCACTCAACCTTGCTGCCCTCGCATTCTGCGGCCAGCTCGTTCCATAGGACGTCACGTTCGGCTGCGATGTTCATGGGCGCGATGTGACGGTCGACCATCAGCACCTTGCGCGGCGGTGATTCGCTCAGCTTGATCGCTTCGTCCAGCAGATGCTTGTAGGGCGTGACCTTGCCGGCGCGCGAACCTGCATCGGCTGAAACCACCAGCACCGGTTCGGCATCGTCGATGCGCGCAGCAAGACTCACAGAGGCAAAGCCGCCGAACACCACCGAATGAATGGCACCGATCCTCGCGCACGCCAGCATGGTGAGCGCTGCCTCCGGAATCATCGGCATGTAGATCAGGACCCGGTCGCCGGTCTTGACGCCGAGCGCTCTTAGCATCGCCGCGACGCGCTGTACTTCGATGTGCATCTCACCGAACGTCAGCGTTCTCTCCTCGCCCGTCTCGGTCGAGATATAGATCAGCGCTGCGTCATCGGGTCGCACTGCCGCGTGGCGATCGATGGCGTTGAAGCATAGATTTGTTGTCCCCCCGACAAACCAGCGGGCAAATGGCGGTTTCGAATAGTCGAGCACCTGTGTCGGCTGCTCCTGCCAATCAATCAACTTCGCCTGTTCTGCCCAAAAGCCGGTGCGATCCTCAATGGATCGTCTATAGAAGCGGCTGTAGGTATCTCCACTCATCTGGAATGGCTCCGGTTATTTTTACCATCTGAAATGCAAGGCCCGTTTCCCGCGGGAAAAGGCTGGTGAAGAGCCTAGCGCATCAAGCCGAACTGTCAATCGCTAAGTAGTCATGCTTTTGACACATGCAAACGATTCCAATAGATTCGCGCACATGCATCTATCCAAGCGACACTCCTTTGCCTATTTTCTAGGCAGCGCAGCCCTGGTTCTGGCCAGCCATGCAAGTCTCGGTGCCGAACAGGGAGTTGTTCCGGACCAAGCCACGAACCTCAATGCGGTCACCAGCGATTCGCTCGATGCGGGTGCTCCGGCCTCGCAGACGCTCGATGCCGCACCGCCATCGGTGAGAGATCGGGCCACCTCGCTGGTGGTCAATGCGCTCGGCTTCATCGGCGTCAAATACCGACGTGGCGGCGATGCGCCGACGACCGGATTTGATTGCAGCGGTCTGGTTCACTACGTTTTTCATGATGCGTGGGGACTCGATCTACCGCGCCGCGCCGAGCAGATCAGCCACATTGGCGAGCGCATTGGCAAGGACCAGCTCAAGCCCGGCGACCTCGTGTTCTACAGCACGATTCGCAAGACCGTCTCGCACGTTGGCATCTACCTCGGCGACGGCCAGTTCATCCACGCGCCATCGCGCGGCGAACAGGTTCGTGTCGAAGACATGAACCAGCCCTACTGGATCAAACGCTTTAGCGGTGCCCGCCGCATCTCGCAGGACGACAGCACGCAGCAACGCTAGACGCACCGCGTCTGTCGAATCGGGGCGCGCATGGTCGCGCCTTTTTTTTGTCCAGCGTTCGCCCCGCTTGCTATTCAGGATTCTTGCCGTTGATCTGCCGTTCCTTGGCAGCGATGACGTCCTTGATGCGCGCCGCCTGCTGCGCGACGGCTTCCTCGCCCGCCAGCACCGAAGCGTTGCGCGATGCGAAGTCTGAACCCGAAACATTCGGGAGCTCCGGACGCAGCAGGATGTCCGCATCCTTTTCTTCATAAGACGCGATGGTCTGCCCCATGATCGAGAAGGTCTGGAGAAGCTCGGTGAACAGCCCGGAAGTGTCAGCACCGATCGGTCGCGACGAAATGTCGACTGCGATGACGATGTCTGCGCCAAGCCGTCGCGCGACCTTTACCGGCACCGGCGACACCAGGCCACCATCCACATATTCATGGTCACCGATCTTGGTCGGCTGGAAAACGCCCGGCACACTTGCTGATGCGCGCACAGCTTGACCGGTGTTGCCGCGGTCGAAGACCACCAGCTGTCCGCTGTGCAGGTCGGTCGCGGTCGCCACGAACTTCTTGTCGAGCTTCTCGATCGGCCGGTCTTTCACCTGATGATTGACGTAGGTTTGCAATCCCTCGCCCTTGAAGAGACCGCGCGACGACAAGGTCCAGTCGGAGAGCGATGACTCGTCCATCGATAACGCCATGCGATTGAGTTCCAGCCCGTTGTAGCCACCCGCGTAGAGCGCTCCGACCATCGCCCCTGCGCTGGTACCAACAATGATGTCTGGGTAGATTCCACGCGCTTCGAGCGCCTTGATGACACCAATATGCGCGAACCCGCGGGCCGCCCCGCCCCCCAGCGCGAGAGCGATATGCAGCTGCCGGGATGGGGTCGGGCTGGCCACTGCCTCGACCTGTGGTGCCACCGGTTGGACGACTGCGGGGGGTGTTCCGGTCCGACACGCTGACAGCGCCATCACGATCATCATCAGCCCACTCGCGAGCCAGCGTGACGAATAACGAGCACGGAACATCGGTCGAGCCGGAACAGCTTTCATAGCGTATGCAGCGGTGCAAAGGGGAATCGAGAATAACCCACTCCGGGCCAGTGCCCGTTGCTGCCGATGAGCTGTTTTGCAGAAGGCAGGCCCACTCTGCTAAAATCCGCCCTCCAGATCGACACCAGCATCGCCGGAGAGGTGGCAGAGTGGTCGAATGTACCTGACTCGAAATCAGGCGTACGGTTTCCCCGTACCGTGGGTTCGAATCCCACCCTCTCCGCCAATCAATTACCTTTAAGGCATGGAAGCCTTAAAGACAGGAAGGATGAGAGGCTCAATGGTTTATACCTTGCGCTATTCTTTCTGGGTGGCGCCACCGGTTCTGCTCTTGCAAGCCTCGCGTTCGAGCACGGTGGCTGGTCACGTGTCTGCCAGATTGGCGTCGCGTTTCCAACTTTAGGCCTGCTGATATTTCTATTCACTGCGCTACAAAACGCTCCGACCGAAGCGCAGCGGCCTCGAGCGCCAACTAAGCGCTGCTGATAAGCACAGGAAGACGGGCGAACTGTCGACTGCGATTCGGCAGCAACGCAAGGTTTAGGGGTATGCCCGGTTGCCCGTCTGAGCCGGCGCTGCGGCGGGTGTGGCGTTTACCAGAGTCGCATCCGGGCCGCATCGGCTCCCCGAAAAGGTGACTTGGCCGTTGGCCGCAGTGCAACGATAGATTGCTCCGCCCGGCGCAGGTAC
>CAZZVZ010000186.1:0-6711 GCA_964657655.1 Gammaproteobacteria bacterium
AAGAAGAGCGTCTCGGCCAAGAAACTGGCAGAGCCACGCTACGGCGCAGCCATCGAACTGATTGCGGCTGACGCGATGCGCCGTGGCGATGTCTATCTGGTGGAAGCAGGAGAAGTGGTGGCCGCTGACGGCGAAATCGTCGAAGGTGTGGCCTCGGTCGATGAAAGCGCGATCACCGGCGAGTCGGCACCGGTGATCCGTGAAGCAGGCGGTGATTTCTCATCTGTTACCGGGGGTACGCGCGTGCTGTCGGACTGGCTGGTGGTGCGCGTGTCGGCCAACCCGGGTGAATCGTTCCTCGATCGCATGATCGCCATGGTTGAGGGGGCCAAGCGCCAGAAGACGCCCAACGAAATCGCCCTGACCATCTTGCTGGTGGCGCTAACGCTGGTGTTCCTGTTCGCCACCTGGACGCTGCTGCCCTTCTCGCTCTTCTCGGTCGCTGCAGCCAGGGCCGGCTCGCCGGTATCGATCACGGTGCTGGTGGCGCTGCTGGTCTGCCTCATCCCCACCACCATCGGCGGGCTGTTGTCTGCCATCGGCGTGGCCGGCATGGGGCGCATGCTGGTGGCCAACGTGATTGCCAAGTCGGGACGGGCCGTCGAGGCGGCGGGCGATGTCGATGTGCTGCTGCTCGACAAGACCGGCACCATCACGCTGGGCAATCGCCAGGCTTCACAGTTCGTTGCAGCGCCAGGCGTGCCTGTCGAAGAGCTGGCAGCCACAGCAAGACTCGCCTCGCTGTCAGATGAAACACCTGAAGGCCGCAGCATCGTGCTGCTGGCCAACAACATGCTGCCCGCTGCCAGCGCGAGCGACGCTATGGGCGCCATGGAGTTCGTGCCTTTTACTGCGCAAACACGCATGAGCGGTGTCGATATGGGTGAGCGCCAGGTGCGCAAGGGCGCACTCGATGCCGTCAGAAAATACGTCGAGTCGCAAGGACTCGCGTTCCCCAGTCAGGTCACCAAGCTGGCTGACGACATCGCGCGGCGCGGCAGTACGCCACTGGTGGTGGTCGACCAGCGGCGCGTGCTGGGAGTGATCGAGCTCAAGGACATCGTCAAGCCCGGCATCAAGGAGCGCTTTGGCGAGTTGCGCCGCATGGGCATCAGGACCGTGATGATTACCGGTGACAACCGCCTGACAGCCGCGGCCATCGCTGCCGAGGCGGGCGTGGATGACTATCTGGCGGAAGCAACCCCTGAAGCCAAGCTGAAACTGATTCGCGATACCCAGGCCGAGGGGCGCATGGTCGCCATGACGGGCGACGGCACCAATGATGCCCCGGCGCTGGCGCAGGCCGACGTGGCGGTGGCGATGAACTCAGGCACCCAGCCCGCCAAGGAAGCGGGCAACATGGTCGACCTCGACTCCAATCCGACCAAACTGATCGAGATCGTCGAGATCGGCAAGCAGATGCTGATGACGCGCGGCGCGCTGACCACCTTTTCCATCGCCAACGACGTGGCCAAGTATTTCGCCATCATCCCTGCTGCCTTTGCGGTCACTTATCCGCAACTCAAGGTGCTCGACATCATGCATCTGCACAACCCCAACAGCGCGATCCTGTCAGCGGTGATCTTCAACGCACTGATCATCGTGGCGCTCATCCCGCTCGCCCTGCGCGGCATCAACTACAAGGCTATCGGTGCCGCCGCGCTATTGCGGCGCAATCTGTTGATCTACGGCGTCGGTGGCCTGGTCGTGCCCTTCATCGGCATCAAGATGATCGATGTCCTGATGACCGCCACCCACCTCGTCTGAAGATCCTGCCATGAGTTCATTGTTTCGCCCTGCCATCAGCCTGTTCGTATTCACCTCGCTCGCCACCGGTCTGCTCTATCCGGCTGTCGTGACCGTCATCGCCAGCAACGCATTCGCAAACCAGGCGGCCGGCAGCCTGGTGCCGCGTCAGGGAAAGCCGGTGGGTTCAAGCCTGATCGGCCAGCCGTTTAGCGACGCCGGGCATTTCTGGAGCCGCCCGTCCGCCACCTCACCCAATCCCTACAATGGCACTGCGTCGTCCGGCTCGAACCTGGCGCCCACCAATCCGGCTCTGGCAGATGGCGTGAAGGACCGGATCAGGGCGCTGCGTGATGCCGATCCACAATTGACAGGGCCGATCCCGGTCGACCTGGTGACCGCCTCGGCGAGCGGGCTTGACCCCGATATCAGTCCTGAAGCCGCAACAGTTCAGATCGGACGCGTGGCCCACGCGCGCAACCTTGGCGCGGCACAACTGCAAGCGCTGGTGAGCCAGCACACCCAGGGCCGCCAGCTGGGGTTGCTGGGCGAGCCGCGGGTCAACGTGCTGGAACTCAACCTTGCCCTTGATCAGCTGACCCGGAAATAGCAAAGGACGGCCGGACTTGAAGGCGCGCCGGGGCAGTCAATCGTCCTCGGGCGCCGGCTCCCACAGCTCGATCGGATTGCCTTCAGGATCGTACAGGCGCGCAAAACGGCCCATGCCGATGTTGTCCCATTCAGCGCGCGTCTCGAAGGCGATCTGGGCCGAACTCAGATGCGCCAGAGCCGCGTCCATCGAGACCACGCGGAAATTGATCATCCAGCGCTGCGCAGCGGGAAAGTAATCGGTACTCTCTGGAAACGGCGCAAACACCGTTGCACCCGCCTGTTGTGTCCAACTGAAGTCCGAGGCAACGCCTAAGTGCGTCTGATACCACTCGGCCAGCGCCGTCGGATCCTTGGCGCGAAAGAACAGTCCGCCGATTCCTGTCGTCTCAATCATCACAACCCTTCTGGTCATCAAACCATGTCGATTCGGCTTGAATCGATGCCGGTGATTGTAGCCAGCAAGACTGTGGCGCTGCAACGCCCGCCGGCCTTCTGCGGACCTTGTGCGAGCGCAACAACCGGATGTGAGGTGAGCGCATGTCGCGCGATCAGTTGATCGCGCAACATGATGGCTGGGGACTAGCAACGCCAGCGACTGGCTAGAAGTGCCAGATCACGTCGCCCGAGATGATCGCTTCGTGGTTCTTGTTCGGGGCGATTCCGGCGTTGGCGTTGCCGTTGAACGCGGGACCGTCCAGAGAATGATAGTAGGCAATCTCGGGCCGGACCTCGACCTGCGGCGAGAACCAGTGCTGCAGTCCGAACGCCAGATCGACATAGTGTGTCTTGACGCCGGTGCGTTGACCCTGCTCATCCCAGTACCACTCAGGCCGGATCGAAAAGTTGTTCATCGGATCGGGTGAATAGTTGATGTAGGCCACGTTGCCAATGGCACTGGCCCGGCAGCGCAGCACCGTGCTGTTCGAGCAGATCGCGAGATCCGGTGCGTTATACGGAATATAACGTGGCGCGAACGGCGCGCCGCCATTGGCATAGATGGTCTGCACGTCGCTGTTGAGGGCGTTGGGCACATTCTTCTGGTACAGGTTGTAGGCCTCGTAGGAAATGTGCCACTGCTGGTTGAACTGGTGATAGAAGGTAAAGCCGATCCACTGCAGGTTGTTGTAGCCGTAGGTACCGTCGTTGATGGCATCGGCGCAGAAGTTGACATCGGTCTTGCCGTCATCGGTATCGTAGCGCACGCAGCTCGAGATGCTCGGCCGGGCCCCTGGATCCTTCTTGAAAGTGGCGTTGGGGTAAAGCGGGTTGTAGCCTACCTGCCCTGGACCCGTGCCGGGGACATTGGGATAGGGATTTGAAACCGACTCGTTGAGGTGCAAAAGAGTCGATTCGGTACCCGCCACCAGACCGAGCTGCAGGGTCAGGTTCTTGCTGACCGCAAGGCTCGCCTGCAGGCCGGTATTGGTGTAGTTGTCGAAGGTATACGACATCGAATGCGTGTACATGTAGTTGTTGGGTGCCAGCTGCGCTTCGATGTCGGGGATCGAAATGAAGCGGCCGGCACGCAGCATCAACCCTTGCGCCACATAAGGGATGTAAAGCTCGCCGTAGAACATCGGAAAATCGAAACCGTTGACGCGGTTCTTGTCGAGCAGCTGGTAGCTGCCAAGACCGTAGGAGGTCGTGTAGCGGTAGTTTTCACCATAGATCGCCGAAAGCCGCATGCCCCAGTCGATGTGGTCGGTCTGGACCGTGTCAGGAAAACGATCGAGGTAGATCACGGCCTGGTCGAGTTGAATTGTGTTCGGGTTATACACATAAGCCGCCGGCGCATTTCCGCCGCGTACCGTGCTGGTACTGAGATTGCCGCCGACATCGACCCAGCCGTAGAGCTGGAAGTTGTTCCTGGTCATCCAGCTGCCGACATCGGTATTGGCGATGGCAGTCATGAGCGGGCTGTCGACCGAGTTCGGCCGCGTCACACCCAGTGGCGTGGTGCCACCATAAGGCCATTCCGTAAATGGCATGGGTGGTGTGGTCTGTGCGGCCGGCGGGAAATCGTCGCGCCGGCTGGGCGGTGCATTGGGATCCGATGGCGCGACCGGCATGTCCCATTCAAGCTTGTAATAATTGACGAGGCGCTGAAAGACGCCTTCGCCCAGGTTGCTATCGAGGCAAGAATAATCCTTGTAGGGATCGCATTGCGCGCTCGACACGCTGCTTGCGCCTGCAGGCTCCTCGGCACTTGCTGCCAGACAAAGCACAGCGCCGCCAACGAGCGCGAGCGAGCGCGCGAGCACCGTGCGCCGTGTCAGCGAAAAACGCGAGCGGTCTCTCGCGCCACTTGAAATCGGCCCATCATTTCGGCCGTCGAACCGTCCGGACTTCATAGATACGCTCCTGCAAAGAAATACATGCCGTGAGCTCGACCCGGCGGATTGCCAGGGCGAATCGACGCGCCTCTGTTGGAAGCGCGCGACGGCGATGCTGATTTGTGCGGCAAGGATTACAGCAGAACGGACGTATAGAAAGCGTTAAGATTTAACGCAAAGGACCGATGCATGACGGCCAACAGCCAGCGACGGTTTGCACAGGTTATCTGCGTGCTTTCGGGCCATCCGTCTGCTGGCGTACATACCGGGCGCAGGCCCGCCTGCTCGGCAACGGTGTCGGCAATGCGGTACTGGCTGGTGGCCTGCGTGCAACCAGGTCAATGCAGTCGCCCGCGGCCACCTTCGCGTACACTCGTGATATGAAGAATGACTATAATTTTGAACACCGCGGCCACAAGATCTGCGTCACGACGAGCTTCAACGAGGGTCAATGGAGCTGGAGCTTCATCATCGATGACAAGATGACCGGTGCCCAGGAAGAAGACTTTGCGCAAGACGAGGAATCGACCCGTGAAGAAGGTGAATCTGCTGCGATGCGGGCAGCAGACCGTATCGAGCGCAACGACGATCTCTAGCCAGAACAACCGGCCTGAGGTGCAGCACCTGTGAACAGTGGCATCAAGCATCGGGCAACCCGAACGCTGCTTGCGTTGCTGGCGTTTTTTCTCGCTGCCCGGCTTGGCTGCCCGCTCGCGCATGCGGCCACCAGCACCGAACAGCTTGCTGGACGTGCGGCTATTCTTTTTGTGCCCGACAGCTGGACCCATGAGGCAGATGCCCATCCCGGCCGGTCCCTGGTGGTGGTGCTGCACGGCGGATTGGGCAACGCGGCGCGCATCGAGAACCGCGGCGCGGAGGCCGGGCTCAATATGGATGCGGTCGCCGCCAGCCACGGCTTCATGGTGGCCTACCTCAACGGCACGCCGGCGACGCGCGCCCTGGGAGGCAATTTCCTGGCATGGAATGCGGGCGGCGGCTGCTGCGGCCAGCCTGCCGTCACTGCCGTGGACGACCTTGGCTATATCGAGTCAGTCGCCGCAGAGCTGGTCGCAAGATTTCATCTCGATCCAGGCCGGCTGTTCGTGATGGGCCACTCCAACGGCGCCATCATGAGCCAGCTGCTGATCTGCAAGTCCAATACCTTTCGCGCGGCGGTCGCGATCTCGGGTCCGTTGAATCTCGCCAGCGGCGCCTGCCAGGGTGCCAGTGCCGGCGCGGCCAGCAAACGCATCCTCGCGATCCACGGCAGCGCCGACGAGAACGTACCGGTTGCAGGTGGGCGGGGTACCAAGGGCATCTCGGGCGTCGCGTTCCAGTCCGAAGTGCATAGTGAGCAGCTCCAGGAAGCAGCCGGGACCTCGTATCAGCTGCAGCTGCTGCCAGGTGTCGACCATAACCTGGAACACATCAGCGCCGCAGTCGAGAGCACCGAGCAGCAGAGCGTGGCAGAGAAGGCCGCCCTGTTCTTCGGCTTGAGCGGCAACGCGGCGAAGCCGTGATAGCGCGATATCCTTAGCCTCAGTACCGAACCTGACTCAGCCCGGGCCTTGCGGCCGGGCAACTTCCTTTTCGCGGGAAACAAACATGAAAATCATCCTGGCATCTGCAGCTCTCTGTCTGGGCACCCTGCTGAGCACCCCGGCCTCGTATGCACAGGCCACGGCCAGCGAGCCCGCTGCGACTGAAGCGAGTGTGTTGCTGACGGTGTTCTTGCACCACGACCAGTCAAAGAATCTGGGCGAGATCAATCAGGAACTCAAGAAGAACGGCTATTACGACCAGTTTCCGCCGGCCGGCGTCACGGTCGAATCGTGGTACGTGGTGATGGGCATCGGCCAGATCGTGACGCTGCGCGTGCCGGCCAGCAAGCTGCGTGAAGTCAACACCGTGCTGGAGAACACAGCGTGGGGACCCTACCGCACCGAGTTCTTTGCCACCTATGACTACAAGGCCATCGCCGAGCAGCAGCGCGAAACCATGCGCAACAAGAAACCCTGAC